>CALHCK010000108.1 GCA_937936695.1 uncultured Polaribacter sp. | reverse complement strand
TAACAGATTTCTATTTTAGGGGACAAAAACTGTTGTTGAGCCGTTATGTTATATTCATTGTGGGGAATACCAATTTAAAATTGTTTACCGACTCTTCAATATTTAATATTTCAAAAAATTATAATTAAATAATTTTTAAACTGTTTTATGTTTTTGTTATTTAGAAATTATTAGGGGGGTAAAATTTCCATTAGGGGGTAACAAAACCATAGTTGCTTTGGTGTAATTACTTACGCTTTAACAACAGTTCAAATGTATAAGAATTACGTGAGTTGACAAATGTTTTTTCTATAGAGTTTTTAACAAAGTTATTAACTGTGCACGCTTTCTAACAGATACAGGTATACTTTTATTGTTGTTTAAAAGTAAATACCCTCCGTCTGATTTTATGTACTCTTTTATGTATTTAGAGTTTACTAAATAACTTTGATGAACCCTTATAAAACCTAGGTTTTTTAAAATATCTGCATAATATTTTAATGTTTTAGAAACCAAAATTTTCGTTTCATTTTCCATGTAAAAAGTAGTATAATTATTATCTGATTTACAGTATAAAATATCTGTAATATTTACTATTATTATTTTGTCTTGTGTATGCAAAGAAACTTTTTCGAGTAAATTATTAGGGTTTTTTACTGCATTTTTTAAAATACTCAACTGTTCTTGCAAAGGTGTTATTTGTTGTTTTGCTTTTTTAATAGCATTTTCTAAATCATCATTAGTATAAGGTTTTAAAATATAATCTATAGCAGCAAATTTAAAAGCTCTAATAGCATAAGCATCACTAGCTGTTACAAATATTATTTTAGAGGTTAAGCTTGGTAAAATTTCTAGAAGATCAAAACCAGTACCATCACCAAGCATAATATCTAAAAATAAAATATCTGGTTGCTGATTTTGTAAAAACTTAGCAGCAGTTACAACGCTATTTGCTTTGCCAATAATGGTTAATTCTTTATGATAATTAGTAATATCATTACTCAGCATTTCTAATGCAAGCGGATTGTCTTCTACAATAAAAGAAGTAAAGTTAGCATCCATAAATTTTAAGATTTTTTAGCCAATGTAAACACAGTAATTTCTGGACGTACGTTAAAACGTATTTGTTTTAAATTACCCAATGCTCTATTAATGTACAACATTCTACCATCGTGTAAGTCTATTTTACCTGAGGTGTATTTTTTATTAATAACAGGTAGTATGGGGTGCCCTATAAAAGGGAGTTTTACTTGACCACCATGTGTGTGTCCAGATAAAATCCAACCTTTATAATTGTACCATACATCTAAATCGCAAACATCAGGGTTATGACACAAAACAATATTTGGTTTATTAGGATTATGTATAGACATTATTTTATGAGGATTAAAATTAAGTCCTAAAAATTCATCAATACCAATAAAATTTAAACCGTTAAACTCTTTTTGTTTATTGATTAAAATATGTATTCCTGCTTCTTCTAAAATACCAGTAATTTTATTAGCCACATGTTGTTGTTTCCAAGCAATTCCATAATCATGATTTCCCAAAACCCCTACTGTGCCTATTGAACCTTTTACAGCATATTGCATTACTTCTTGTAACTGACTAAATTGTGCTTCATTTTCATAAGAAACAAAATCTCCTGTATACACCACAAAATCTGGTTGAAGTGCTTGCGCTTTTTTAAAAGCATTTACAACATATTGGTAATTAAAATATTTACCTACATGAATATCGCTAATCTGTAATACTGTTTTACCAACTAAATGCTGTGGCAAATTATTTATAGGCATTTGTTGGTTAACAAATTCTAACCAAAAAGGTTCTATTTGCCAACTGTATACACCTCCTGTAATACCTAAACCTAAAGTAGCTAAAGTTGTTGTTTTTATAAACCTCCTTCTTTCCATAAGTTAATAATCTGTTTTTAAAGGAATTTTAAAAGTTACTTTTGTTCCTGTTATTTTAGTACCATCTACTATTTCATGTATGCTAAAACAATGATGTTTAGATAAATTTTCTATACGCTCTTTAGTAACCTTTAACGCCAATGACTTATGAGAGGTATGTGTTGTTGTGTTTTTTTTAGATTGAAGATAACCTATACCGTTATCTTTTATACAGAAAGCTAAAAATTGATTTTCAACTTTAAATTTTATTGTGATGCAAGGATTTTTTGAGTTTGCATTAAAAGCGTGTTTAATACTATTTTCTATAAAAGGTTGCAATAACATTGGCGGAATTAGGATTTCTTCTGAATCTATATTATTTAATTTTTTTTCGATTTCATACTCAAAAGTAACAGTACTCATCTTTTTTTCTAAAGCTAAGTAATTTTTAAGAGTATTTATTTCATCATCTAAACTAATTTCTTCTAAACGAGAGTTGTTTAATACACTTCTAAGTAACACAGAAAACTGAGAAATAGTTTTGTTTAGTTCTAATGTATTTCCAGAATTACCAAGTGCTTTAATTCCGTTTAACACATTAAAAATAAAATGAGGATTCATTTGTAATTGTAATGCTTTCTGTTCTAAACTTAATAAGTGTTTTTCTTGTTTTAACTGTAAAACCTCTTTTTGGTTTTGTTTTTTTATTCTTTTAAGTTTTAAATCAATAAAAAAAGCAATAATTGTAAATATTACGCAACAAAGTAAAATTGCAAACCAATATTTTTTATAAAAAGGTGTGTCTATAATAAAATTAAAACGGACTTTATTACTAAGTATATTGTTGTTTTTAGATTGTACCGTAAATGTATATTTACCTGATTGTAAATTTGCAAAATCTACACTGTTTTTATATGACCAAGGACTCTTTTTATTATTTAGTTGATATTGATACTCTGTGTTTTTAGGATTTTTTAAATGAATACTCTTATAAGTAAAAGAAATATTATTTTGATTTGCTTCTAGATGTAGTTTTTTAATATTTAAAGAATCTAGAGAAGCGTAATTTACAGACACATTTTCTAAGAATACAGGAACTTGTATGCTTTGTTGTTTGTTATATAAAGCATATTTACACAAACCCTTATTGTTAGTAGCTAGCCAAATTGTATTGTTATTATTTTTATAAATACCGTTAATTTTATTAGAAATGGGGGAGTTGTATTTATTGATTAACCTTTTAAAGGTAATTTTTTTAGCGTCTAAAACTTCAATTCCGTTATCAGAAGAACTTACCCAAATTTCATTATCTATTTTTTGTAAATCTGTAATTTTTTCTAATGAACTAATGTTTTTAATAGTATTATTTTCTTGTATTATTTTAGCACCATTAGTAAATGTACCTGCTAAAAGTGTGCGATTAACTTTTAGTAAAGACGTAAAATGATTATTAGAGAGTTTAAAAACTTTTTTAGGTTTATATAATGTTTCTATAGACCATAAACCAGTTTTGGCGGCAACATAAATATTATGTTTTGTTATTATAATATCATTTATAAGAGAAAAATCTATTTGTGAATTTATTTGAAGAGGCTGAACGTAATCCTTTTTAAAAAAACAAATTCCTTGTGTAGTTGCTAAAACAATTTTGTTATTTATTTTTCTGATTTTTAAAATTTCTTTGCTCTCAAAAAAAGAGCTTTTGTTATTTCTAATAACAACTAAACCGTTTGTTAAACCAATATATGTAGTATTATTATCTGTAAAAATACAGTTGGCTTTATTTTGTTGATAGTTTGTAAAATAAACACCATCAAATTTAGTGTAGCCTTTGTTAGTAGCTATCCATAAATAGCCTATTTTATCCTGTAAAACATCATTTACAGTATTTGTAGGCAATCCTTTATCAATAGAATAAAAATGAATATCACTTTTTTGAGAAAAAATTGGAGAGACAGCTAATATAACAACCCAAATTATGGTTTTTAATACATCAATCATAGTAACAAACTTACTAATTAAAAACGTTACTACCTTACTTTTAATTTTTTAGGTAATAACGTTTAAATTACACTCTTTCTCTCATTATTTCATACCATACAAACGTTTATTATTTGTATCTGGCTCTATATGTTGTAAATCTCCATAGGGTTTAATTAAAGGTTTTAATATGCAAATAACAGAAGCTCT
>CALHCK010000107.1 GCA_937936695.1 uncultured Polaribacter sp. | reverse complement strand
GTCCAAATATTTTTTACTGATACTTTTTCATCAACAACAGCTACCTCTACAATAGTAGCCACATAACTATAAAAACTATAGTGTATTGCAACTCCTATTCCGTGATTTTTAGGTAATGATTTTCCCCAATTTGCATTTTTTACAGTATTTTTTAAAACATCTTTCATGCGTTTAGTATTATAAGGGAAGTTAGACCTACCTTTTATAATTCTATCTTTACCTATTAAATTTAAATGAAATTGAACAGGATCTAATTTTGACGCAAAAGCCAACTCATCTACAAAAGAATTATTACCAAAACCACTATGAATGTGTACAACAGATCTTAACCAACCAATTCTTAAGTTAGCTTCAGCCTTTACGTTTTCTAATCTAAAGTTTTGTAAATTATATGGATTGTTAGTAAAACCTTGATTTAACTCTAAACCAGACGCATAATTAGACATTGGTTTAAATGATGAAACTATAGAAGGTACGGCAACTCTTTGTAACCAGCCAGAAACGTTTCCTTTTTTATCTATAGCTCCTTTTAAATATTGCGCACTTGCAGCGTGATAAAAACTATGCTGCACATCATCTTCTCTTGTCCAAACAACTTGTACAGGTGCTTTTATTTTTTTTGATAAAGCAACCGCTTCTACTACAAAATCTGATTTAGATTTTCTACCAAAACCTCCTCCTAAAAAAGTAACATTTATAGTAATAGTGTCTAAAGGGACTTTAAAAAAATGAGCAATTTCTGCCCTAGCTGTTTGCGGATCTTGTAATGGTGCCCAAACTTCTATTTTATCGTCTTGAAACCAAGCGGTAGCATTAGGAACTTCCATTGGGGTGTGTACTAAAAAAGGAACATGATAAGTTGCTTCAATAGTTTTAGCTGCATTTTTAAAAGCATTATTTATATTTCCACTACTACCAGGAACTAATTTGCCTTTAGCATGAACTCTTTTAGTTAATATTTCTTTAAAATCTTCTGTATTAAAAGAATGATTTTTACCATACTCCCATTCTATATCTAAGTTTAATTTTCCTTGAAAAGCAGACCACGTATTGTTTGCTATAACAGCAACACCTCCCAAAGTTCCAAAAAACTTACCTATAGGAGGTGTCATCATTTCTAGTTCAACAATTTTTTCTACTCCAACAGTTTTTTCTGCTTTAGATGCATTAAAACTCTTAACCGTTCCAAAAGTTACAGGACACCTAGCTATAGCCGCAAATTTTAAATTCGGAATTCTAACATCTATTCCATATGTTGCGGTACCATGTGTAAAATCATTTAAATCAACACTTTTTAAAGTTTTACCGATATACTTAAAATCTTCTACTTTTTTTAGTATTATTGATTTTTCATCTGGAATTTCAACTTGTGTAGCTTCATCAACCAAGTCTCCATAAAACAATTTTTTACTATCTTTTGTATTTATTATATGATGATTCTCTGCTTTACAATCTTCAACAGGTACATTCCATTTTTTTGCAGCAGCTATTATTAACATTTTTTTTGCTGTAGCTCCCATCTTTCTCATAGGAGCAAGCATGGTTCTTACACTTCTAGATCCATCTGTATTTTGGTTTCCGTATTTATCATTACCGGTAGCTTGTTTTACCTTAATATATTTCCAGTCTGCTTCTAACTCATCTGCAATTGCAGAAGCTAATGAGGTTCTAATACCTTGCCCCATTTCTGAACGAGATGCTATTAAAGTAATTTTTCCGTTTTTTTCTATTTGTATAAATAAATTTGGGGAAAAAGTCCCTACTTCTTGACCTAAAAATTCTTTTTTATCTGAAGCTACATTACAGCCTAAAAGAATACCTCCAGAAGCCAATCCAAATAATTTTACAAAATCTCTACGATTAATTTGCTGAATTTTACTCATTACCTTTATTTTTTAGAGCAACAGCTTTATGAATTGCTTTTTTAATTCTTATATAGGTTCCGCATCTACAAATGTTACCACTCATAGCTTCATCAATATCTTTATCTGTTGGATTATTTACTTTATTTAACAAAGAAGTTGCGGCTATTAATTGCCCAGACTGACAATAACCACATTGTGGGACATTAATATCATTCCATGCCTGTCGTAAAAATTCTAAGTTATCAGAGCTCCCTTCAATAGTAAAAATTTCTTTTTTAATACAAGAAGATACAGGTACGCCGCATGACTTAGTTAACCTACCATCTATTAAAACAGAACAAGCACCACACTCACTTACACCACAACCAAATTTTGTACCTGTTAACCCTACAATATCTCTAATTGCCCATAAAAGAGGCATTTCTGCCTGAACTTCTATATTTTGTTGTTTACCGTTTATTGATAATGTTATTCTTTTTAATTGCATCTTTTTTATGTTAACTAATAAACAAAATTACATACATTTTAAAACAAAATACATGTAGGAGTTGGAGCATAAATTTCACTCACAAATTTTAATTTACCTGTCTTAAAATCTCTCTTAAAACAAACAATATTATCTGTATCTCTATTAGCAACTAATAAATACTGATTATCTGGTGTTAAAGAAAAATTACGAGGATGCACACCTAAAACAGAAGTATATTCAATTGTTTTTAAATGCCCATTTTCTTGATTTACTTCATAAACAACAATAGATTCATGTCCTCTGTTTGATGCATATAAAAACTTACCATCTTTAGATACATGAATATCTGCTGATTTACTAAAAGCTTTAAATTCTTTTGGCAACATATTTATAGAAAAATCTACATAATATTTTTCATCTTTTTCTTTTACCAAAGAAATCGTATTATTTAACTCGTTAACCACATAAATCCATTTTTTATTCGGATGGAAAGTTAAATGTCTTGGTCCTGCTCCTGCTTTCATTTCTAATGTTTTTTGAGCACTTGGTATTAATTTATTTTTTTCTTTATCTATTTTAGAAAACCACAACTGATTGGTTCCTAAATCTAAAGAAATTATTTCATCTTTTGATGGATGAAACCACGCTGAATGTGCATGTGGTGCTTGTTGTCTTTCTGTAGTACCTTTACCTGTGTGTTGTTGAACATCTAATAAATTTGTTAAAACACCACTTTTATTTGCATGTAAAAGCCCAACATTACCTCCTCTATAATTTGCTGTTACTATATAATTTTCATCATTTATTCCTACAAAACATGGTCCAGGTCCGCCAGTAGCTTCTTTGCTTATTATTTGTAACGAATCTTTTTCTATAGCATAAGATCGTATAACACCTTGGTTATTTTTATCTGTTTCTCCAATTACAAAAAGCTGTTTTTTATCTTTAGATTTCACTAAAAAAGTAGGATTTACAACATTTGCTACCAATCCTTTTTTTTCTAATTTTCCATTAGTGTCTATTTGATATTTATAAATACCTTTAGAGTCTTTATTTGTATACGTACCAACATAAAAAGTTGTTTTCATTGTTTCTTGTTTAGTAATTTCTTTTTTTGTTTTCTGACAAGCTAAAAAAGAAATTACTATTAATAAAGCTGTAATTTTTTTCATCAAATAAATATACTATTTCTTAATAACTAAAAGTGTTATAATTTTCTAAAAAAAGGCTTTAAGTTTATCAACTTAAAGCCTTTTTAAAATATTAATACCTTTTGTATTATTTATTAAAACGCAATTTTAATAAGTAATGAGAATCGTGTGGTTGTCCTCTCTCCATTGCAGGAGTCCATTTCATTGTTGCTAGTATTCGTTTAACTTCTTTTTCATAATTTCTAGTTAATCCTTTTACAATATCTATATTTTTTACAGTTCCGTCTTTAGTAACCATAAAATCTACAATCATCTGACCTTCTATAGATGTTAGTTTAGTAGATAACTCTCCGTACACATATTTTTTTACTGCACTATTGTCTTTTTTTATGTAATATGCAGGTTCTTTAATTTTTTTGTAAGAAAAGCTTTCGTTATTGCTATTAAAACTTGTTCCTTTAACTAAATTCCCTTTTTTATATGTTTCTTCATATTTTTTAGTTTCACCTGCAAACCCTGTCCACATTCCTGTTTTAAACTTATTTTTATAAGCCCCTTTTTCAGTAACACCTTCAGAGTTAGTAATCTCTACAACACCGTCTCCATTAGTAACTGTCTGCTCTCCTTCTTCTGTCCAAAAATTAAGCATTGCATTTTTAGTTTTCTCACTAAAATAACTAACATTAGTTATCTTTTCTTCAGACCTTTTTTCTCCATCTTTATAATAATAAGTCCATACACCGTCTCCTAATCTTCCATTTACCGCATGACCTTCAGAAGCCTTATTACCATTTGGGTGATATGAAATAAAAAAACCATCTGCTTTTAATTCTGTAAGCCCTATTGATACAAATTCTGATTCTAATACAAATTCATTATTATCATTAATAACATATTTATCTACTACATATTTAGTACTAACATGATCTTTGGCTACAACATTATTTTTAATTACTACTTTAACATCGGTTCTTCTTTGTACTAATTTATTGTTTTTGTAGTACAACACGTCTCCTATATCGTAATTTTGCGAAAATGCAACAAAAGAAAATGTTGTTAATACTAGGGTTAATAATTTTGTTTTCATTTTTTGTTTTGTTTTTTGTTTTGTTTTTTGTTAATATTTATTATCTTTAACCCTAACGCTTTTAGGTACAAGTTTTGTGTAATCACCATTATTAGCAATAACTTCTCTAACAATAGAAGAAGATATATATGAAGTACTTGCTGCTGTTAACAAGAAAACAGTTTCAATAGGTGCTAAATCTCTGTTGGTATGGGCTATTGCTTTTTCAAATTCAAAATCAGCCGGATTTCTTAACCCTCTTAAAATAAATTCTACTTTATTTTTTTTGCAAAAATCTACAGTTAATCCTTTATAGGTAACAACTTTTATTTTAGGATTGTGAGAAAAAGCATCTTCTATAAATTTTTTACGTTCTTCTAAAGAGAACATATATTTTTTATTAGAATTTACACCAATAGCAATTGTTAACTCGTCAAATAGTTTTACACCACGTGTTATAATATCATGATGACCAGATGTTATAGGGTCAAAAGATCCTGGGAAAATCGCTTTTTTCATATGTGCTTTTTCTAAAAATTTAAAATTAAATTTTTAATAATCGCTAAAAGTAGAAAAAATTATTAAATAATAAACTAACTTTAACTTATTAGTCTGATTTTAGGGAGGTTTCTATAGCATTACTAAACAACTCTTGTAAAGAAATACCAGCTATCTGTGCTTGCTGAGGTAAAATACTTGCCTCTGTAAGACCAGGTACCGTATTCATTTCTAAGAAATGAGGAATACCGTTTACTAAAATATACTCAGATCTAGAGAAACCTGTCATATTTAAAACACTATATACTTTTTTTGCAGTTTCTTCTATTCGTAATTTATCTGTTTCTGAAAAATTTGCAGGAGTAATTTCTTTTGATTTTCCTTGATATTTGGCTTCATAATCAAAAAAATCATTCTCAGACACAATCTCTGTAATAGGCAATACTTTAACAGCTCCTTTATAATTAATTACCCCCACAGAAACTTCTCTTCCATCTAAAAAAGATTCTATTAATACTTCTGCATCTTCTTTATAAGCTTTTTCTAATGCTGGTTGTATTTCTTGTTTCGTATAAACTTTAGAAATTCCGTAACTAGAGCCAGCATTGTTTGGTTTTATAAAACAAGGCAATCCTACTTTTTTTACAATAGCATCTACATCAACCTCATCTCCTTTATTTAAATATACAGAAACAGCTGTTTTAATACCATACTCTTTTACCACACTTAAAGTATCTCTTTTATTAAAAGTTAATGCCATCTGATAAAAAGGAGCAGATGTATGTTTTAATCCTATTAAGTTAAAATAAGCAAGCAACATACCGTTTTCTCCTGGAGCACCATGAATTGCATTAAAAACACAATCGAATATAATTTTCTTATTATTAATTGTTACAGAAAAATCATCTTTATTAATTGTATACTCTTTATCATCATCATCTAAAACACACCATTTATCTTTTAAAATATGAACTCTAAAAGGAGTATATTTTTCTCTATCTAAATGATTATAAACAACATTACCACTCTTTAAAGAAATATTAACTTCGGATGAATAACCACCCATTACAATTGCTATATTTTGCATCATTAGTTATAAAATAAGTAAAACAAATTTATCAAAATATTTATAGAAATAGCAACGTTTACTTTTTATATATTTGTATGTTCTTAAAATTAAAAAATGAGTCTCTTTCAATTTATTAAAAGTAAAACATTGTACATTCAAATTGCAATTGCTATTACAGGTGTATTGGTGTTTATTTTTGCTTTACAGTATTGGTTAAATATTACCACTAATCATAACCAAAAAATTCAGGTACCAGATTTACAAAAAATGTCTTTATCTAAAGTAGAAAGAACTTTAAATGATTTAAATTTAGATTTTATTGTAATAGATAGCGCTAGCTACAACCCTAATTACCCTAAAAAATCTGTTATAGAACAAAACCCTATTGCAGGAGACTTTGTAAAAGAAAAAAGAAAAATTTACTTAACATTAAATCCATCTAAATACAGAGATGTTAAAGTGCCTAATTTAAACGGAAAAACAAAAAGGCAGGCAATATCTCATTTACGATCTATAGGTTTTAACATTAGTACTAATTATACGTATGTTACAGATATAGGTAAAGATGTAGTTCGTGGACTTCGTTATAAAGGTGGGGTTTTAAATAGTGGTGATAAACTACCCTTAAATTCTATCGTGGACTTAGTTCTGGGTGACGGAAAAGGCTATTAAAAACTAAATAAAAGAATTTCTTAATTAGATAAAGTACTTACAATGCTAGAAAAACATCAAAAAGACCTAGACAACGATGAGTTGTACGAACATCATAGATTTACTGCTAGTGAAGGGCAAGTACCGCTTAGGGTAGATAAGTTTTTAATGAACTTTATAGAAAACGCTACTAGAAACAAAATACAACAAGCAGCAAAAGCTGGTAATATTTTAGTAAATGATGCCGTAGTAAAGGCTAATCATAAGGTAAAACCTAACGATGTAGTTAGAATTGTATTGTCTTATCCACCGCATGAAAACTTATTAGTTGCAGAAAATATTCCTTTAGATATTGTTTATGAAGATGATGTGGTTATGGTTGTTAACAAACCTCCAGGAATGGTGGTACACCCTGGCCACGGAAATTATTCGGGTACTTTAGTTAATGGATTAATTCATCATATAGAGAATTTACCAACAAATTCTAACGAAAGACCTGGGCTAGTTCATAGAATAGACAAAGATACTAGTGGTTTATTAGTTGTGGCTAAAACAGAATTTGCGATGGCAAATTTATCTAAACAATTTTTTGACAGAACTACAGAGCGTTTATATTATGCTTTGGTTTGGGGTAATATAGAAGATGATGAAGGACGTATTGAGGGGCATATAGGGCGTAGTCTTAAAAATCGTTTACAAATGGATGTTTTTCCTGAAGGTGATTTTGGAAAACATGCTGTTACTCATTTTAAAGTTTTAGAAAGATTAACCTATGTTACACTAGTACAGTGTAAATTAGAAACAGGTAGAACACACCAAATTAGAGCCCATTTTAAACATATTGGGCATACACTGTTTAATGACGAACGCTATGGTGGTAACGAAATTTTAAAAGGAACAACCTTTACAAAATACAAACAGTTTGTACACAACTGTTTTAAAGTATTACCAAGGCAGGCTTTGCATGCTAAAACTCTTGGTTTTACCCACCCTACTACAGGTAAATTTATGCAATTTAACTCTGATGTACCAAAAGACATGGTAGACTGTTTAGAAAAATGGAGAACTTATTCTGAGCATTCTAAAGAAGATATAGATTAATAACTAAGTCTAAAAAATAAAAGCCCCAAAACAAATCTGTTGTTTTGGGGCTTTTTTTATGCTTTTAAATAATTTATAGCTTTTATGTTGTATAACATTTTCTAAACATAAAACATAAGATAACAAGCTCATTACCAAACTTTTTGAAAACCGTATATTAATAAACTATTAAATAAAGGCTAATTTTTACCATTTAACTACTTAAAAATGTCAATTATCTATTTTTTATTTTTAAAACCTATAAAAACTATTTCTTTGTGGAAACAAATACAAATATAATTTCAATAACCTAACAACAATTATGAACAATTTTAAAATTACTTTTACGTTTTTATTAGTTTTATGTGTAACTACTATTTCTGCTCAAAAAAATTTCGGAAATATTACATTTAACAAAGCCGTAAATGTATCTGGGAAACAAAGAATGCTAAGTCAAAAAATAGCAAAAACTTATTTATTTTTATCTAATTATCCTGATGATTTAAAAGCAAAAAGAGTTTTAATTAACAGTAAAATAATTTTTGAAAAGCAAAATGAAATTCTTCATAAAAATGCTACTACAGACCACACCAAAAAATTATTAAAAAATGTAGATAATATTTGGGCTAACTTTAAAAATATATTAGACCAAGCACCTACTAAAGAAAACATCTATAAAATAGTAAAAACAAATACTCTTTTATTAAATGCATCTAATAGTGTTGTAGAGTCTATTGTAAATGATTCTAAAGACAAAGCTTATACTACAGAACCTCAAGTAAGTGATAAAAGGTTAAAACTTAAAAACATTATTAATTTAAGCGGTAAACAAAGAATGTTGTCTCAAAGAATGGCATTATACTACTTTGCTAACCAAAATGCAGATGGTAAGTTTGAGGCTAAATGGAACAAAGATATTCTTAAATCTGTTTACAATGAGTTAGACGATGCTGTTACTCTTTTATTAGTATCTAATTTTAATAATGATAAAATTGATGATGCTTTAGTAACTGCAATGTTAAAATGGGATGACTTAAGAGCTAACAAAGACAAGTTATTTAAAAACAAATACGATAGTGCAAAGCTATATGAAATGAGTGATGAACTTACTAGTGCTTTTAATGAGATTACTATCTTATATGAAAACATTGATTTAGGAGAAACAACTTTAACAAAAAGATAATACATCATTTATTATAAAAAAAGACTCGCTATAAAATTATAGCGAGTCTTTTTTTTTACACTATCTTAAAATCTGTGTAAAATAGAATATGTTAGTTATTTAGCAACAACCAGAACCTGGTGTACAAGCATTAGTAACTCCCATATCTGATATTTTAATTCTAGGTTTTTCTTCTGGTATACCACAAGCATCTAATGCTAAACAAGCAGTAACTTTAGAGGTTAATAAAAAGCATTTACCATCAAAATCTAAATTGTATTTACCTATAGTTTCTTTACCCTGATACTCTACCTCTACTTCTAAATCTTCTAACTGAAATGTTTTTTCAGACAATTCTATAATATTCATTAATTTTTCTGGGTGTAATCTATGATCGTAATCGTTTTCTTCCCATAACTGAAGACTAATAACAGATTCACTTCTTACCTTACCTCCACAATCTATAAAATCTTTAGTAACCTTTCCTACTTCTGTAACATGAAAGTGTGCTGGTACCAAATCTCCATTAGGCAATTGAAAAACAATTATTTTTAACTCTTTTAAATGATTTTTTACTTCTGATAATTTCATAATACAAACTTTTAATTTTTTACTTTTGAGAAAACATAAAACATTTCTGTTGCTATTTGCAAACTTCTTTCTGTGTATTTTTCAGACTGATTTTCTTTGCCATCAAATAACTTCGGATCTTCGTAAGTTATTGCTATTCTTTTTTCGGTTCCGGCAACAAACGGACAACCTTTATCTGCTTGAGAGCAAGTCATTACAGCTGCATACGCTGTTTTAGGATTAAAATCGTCATCATATTTCTTAGAAAAACCTATTATTGGGTGCGAATTATCATTAAATTTAATGCTATAAATAGGATTTTCTTGTGTCGCTATTTTATCAATTTTAAACCCCATATTAATTAATGTTTCAGCAACTTTTGGAAACATAGCGGTAGCTTCTGTACCTCCAGAATATGTTTTTACTGTTTGTAAATTAAAATAAACAGCCATTGTTTGCGCCCATATTTGTGTTAAATGACTTCTTCTTGAATTATGTGTGCAAATAAAATTAATACGTATTTCTTTTTCTTGCGTTACTTTATCTTTAATAAAATCTATTAAAGGCTGTAATATTAATTTTCTATCTTCAGTTATTGTGTCTACCTGCAAACTAGCAATAACAGTTTCTATGTTTGAATAAACGTTTGTTTCCATTTTAATACTCTATAAGTTTTAACAACACGTATTTGTTGTATTTTTATTTAAAAAATTATTCAATGTTTTTGTTATTGCCTTCCATTTTTCTTGGTCTATACAATAGCAAACACTTGTTCCTTCTATTTTACCTTTTATAATACCTACTTTTTTTAATTCTTTTAAATGCTGAGAAATTGTAGGTTGTGCTAAACCAATGTCTTTTACTAAATCTCCACAAACACAAGAATCTAATTTTATTAAAAAATCTAAAATAGCAATTCTGGCAGGATGCCCCAATACTTTAGCTATTGTTGCTATTTCATTTTGTTGCTCAGTAAATTTTTCTGTTTTGGTAAGTCCCACCCTTATTTGTTTATTGCAATATTACAATTAATCAATAAAATAAGAGATAAAATTTTTAGAAAATTGAAAGCTATTTTTTAGTTAAGTCTAATAAATAGCCTACAGATATACTAAAAAAATGTGTTAGTGGTAAGTCACTTTCATTAAAAATAGCATTGGGAGTATTTATAGTGTACCCCAATTCGAAATCCCAAGAATTGGCTGTAAGAGAAAATGGAATTGTTAATTGCGTATTTAATAAATCGAAAATAGTTTGATTAACTTCTCTAAAAAACGGACTTGTATCAAATATTTCTAAAAAAGTAAATTCTTGCTTTGCTGCAATAAAACTTAATACAGGTCTTACTCTTAAAGATAATTTAGATTTTCTTAATAGGTTTATAATTGCATAAGATGATGATACCAACTGAATAGATTCATCAGATCCAAATAAATAAGAGGCAGAAATATTAGAACCTAGTGTTCTTTTTTTATTTCGTACTCCTAAATTTAGGTCTATTGAATTTGTAAATCCGTTAAAATTTTCTGTGTAAAAAAATCGTGTATACCCAGTATTGTAGGTTATTAATTTCTTTTTTCCTATGGTATTAAAATAACTTAAAGAAGCACTTGTAAAATCCCAATTAGGTGTAAATTTTTCGAAATACAGACCCGAAACGCTAAAATTAATTCCAGAAGAATGGTAATAAGAAACTTGGGGTATTAGGTTAAATTGATCAGTACCTGCATCTCTACCAGAGAAAAAAGTATTGTTATTGTAAGATACAGAAGTGTACAAAAAACTATAAGAACTTCCTTCTAATAATTCATCTAAAAACTGTTGATCATTAAAAAACAATTCATCTATAATAGTATCTAAGTCATCTGTATTACTTTCTTGTGCGTAAGAACAAAAAGAGGTTGCTATTGTAAACAATAGCAACCTTAAAACTTTTATAGTTTTTTTAATTTCCAAGAAAGGATACCGCATCTTCTATTTAAAATAACTAATTTCTTAAATTTCTGTCTCTTTCATTTCTAGGCTGTCTATCTCTCTGCTGCCTATCTCTTTGCTGTCTTTGTTGCCTTTCTTGTGTGTTATTTCTTCTTGGATTATTTTTAAGCTCCCCTCTATCTCTTGCTTTTCTAATTTTATTTATTCGCTCTTTTAATACTTTACGTTGCTCTGTAGTTAGCGTTTGCCTAAAATTATCTCTTGTTTTTCTTAAGCGCAATTGCTGATTTCTAATTAAATCTTTTTGACTTTTAGAAAAAGTACTTAACAACTGCTTTCTTATTTCTTGCTTAGATATTGTTTTGTTACTTAAAATAACCAACTGTTCTTTAGTAAGTGAAGCTTTAAATGCTTTACGATCTTCTTTTATTACAGCTCGTTCTTTTTGCAACAATGCTTTTTGCTGACTAGTTAGCTCTTTTGTTATTAAATCGTAATTAGATTTTTGAGCAAAAAACGTAGTATTAAATAACATCAAACCTAAAAGATGAATTGTGTATGTGATGGTTTTTAATTTCATTTCTTCTTATTTTACTCTTTGCATTTAAAGTGCAAATTTACTATTTATTTCTTTTACAAGATTGTTTAGCTCTCTGTAATTGTTGTGCATTAGCTATAGTTGCTGTAGTATCATCTGTATACATAATATCTACAGGGAAATTTAACTGAACTCTTTTTTTAGATCTTGGGTTGGCTTTTCTATAAGCTCTAACTAATTTAAAATCTGCTCTTTCATTAACAGTAATCACTGTACTATCTGGTGTTGTAAAACTAACTGGCAATACTAATTTAAAACATTTTCTTTTATCTTTACCTTGTTTACAAGAATCTTTTATTGCTTTTAACTCTTCTCTATCTATCAAAGTTTGTGTAGTACCATCTTCTAAAGTAACATTTACAGGAAACACTAATTCTGGTCTTTCTTTTACTTCTGTATTTGCTTTATACCATTCTCTTATTAATGTCCAATCTTCTTTGCTGTTTAATGTAATTGTAGAAGCATCTGGCATAATAAAATCTACAGGAAATACAAACTGAAAACATTTGTTTCTTCTTTTTTTAGCTTTTTCTCTATTATCTTTTAATTTTCTTCCTTTTTTAGAAAATAAAACATCACTTGTTTCTTCAGTTCTAGATTCGTTGTCTGTTGTAATAGTTACAACATAACCAAGATCTGTAGCTAATTGTGCTTTTTGTACATAACTGTCTGCAAATTCTGTAGCCAAAACTGTTTTTGCAGGCTCTGGTAAATTTGCTGCTGCTACAGTTGTTTTTGCCGAATTTTCTATACTTGTAATTAAAACAGCATCTTCTGCCTCTGTTGCTACCTCTTCTATAATTTGTACAGTTTCATCTGCTGTTGTAATAGCATCTTCAGAATCTGAACAAGAACTAAATGTTAGTGATAAAACAAATGCTGTAATTGATAAAAATAAAATACTTTTTTTTGAAATTGTAGTTTTCATAATTGTTACGTTTTAAATTATTAATTGTTTCTATTTACTTAGAACTAACTTTTTTAAAATAGTTTGAAAAATTTATAAAATAATTGTTTCTATAAATTCTTCATCTGTATAAATATCTATTAAAGAGTCTTCTACAAACAAAGAATTTATTAATAAATCATCCATTTTTTGTTCAGATAGTTCTGCTTTTATTACTATTTCGTTCATTAAAGTTGCATCGGCAAATAATTCTATTTCAGAATCTTCTACTAATAAAGAGTTTATTAGTACATCATCTTCTATAACTAAAAACTCTGTATTTATTTTAGGTGCGTTGTTAGTATTTATGTTTTGTAACCATACCGTTACACCAAACATTAAAATAACAGATGCTGCAACAGCATATTTAAACTGTGGTTTTAACCAAAAAACAGATTGCTTTTTTGGTGTTGGTACTACTTCTTCTTGTGTTTCTTTTATTTTATCTAAAATTGATAATTTAGACTTTGTAAAATAATCCTTCGGAATATCAGTACCTAAATACTCTTTATGGTGTTTAGATACAGATTGATTTGTTACTTCTTTTAAGAAGTTAGTATTGTCTTTATTTTGTGTTGTTTTTTTCATACTTCTATTCTTTAGACCCTAGCTTTTTAAAATAGTTTGTTTTTATAAAAATATTTTTTCTTCAATAGTTTTTACTGCCGAATAATAACTAGACTTTAATGTACTTTCAGATACTTTTAATATTTCAGAAATTTGTCTAAAACTTAAATTATCAAAATATTTCATTTCAAAAACTCTTCTTTGTTTTTCTTTAAAACTTGCTATTATTCTTTGTAATTTTTTCTGAATTTCATCTCCATCAAAATATTCATCTTCAAACAAAACCTCTAAAGCAGCTTCAGAAACTTCTTCTATATTATCAAATCTTCTTTTGTTGTTTTTTTCTAAAAAACGTATAGATTCATTGTAAGCAATTCTATACATCCAAGTATGTAAACTGCTTTTTTCTTCAAAATTGATAATGCTTTTATAAATTCTTATAAATGTGTTTTGTAAAACATCATCTGCATTTTCATGTGTAGTTACCAACTTTCTTATATGCCAATACAAACGCTCTTGGTAAACGTCTAACAACTCACTAAAAGCAGCATCTTTTAATGTAGTGTCTTTTAATTTTTTAACAAGTGCGGTATCTTTATTCAACTAATTTTTTGGTTATTGTTATTACTTAGACCTATAAAAATAGAAATGGTTTATTTTAAATGTATTTTTTTTGATGATTTATCTAAATCTATAAATTTTACAAATAGGTTTATAAGAATTAATGGTACATTTTGTTTGATATACTTTGTATTGATTTGTACTTTTATACCAGAATAATTTAATTTATTAGCCCATATGAAAATTATAATATCTCCCGCTAAATCTTTAGATTTTGAAAGTAAGGTACCAACTAGTTTATATACACAACCTCGTTTTTTAGAACAATCTGTAAAGCTTAATAAAAAGCTAAAAACACTTTCTAAAAATAAATTATCAGAGTTAATGAAAATTTCTGACGACTTAGCCGCTCTAAACTACGATCGTAATCAAAATTGGCAACCTCCTTTTTCTACAGAAAATGCTAAACAGGCCATTTATTCTTTTACTGGAGCTGTTTTTCAGGGGATAGATGTAAATTCTTTAGAAGAAGAAAAAATACCATTATTACAAAACAACTTACGTATTTTATCTGGTTTATACGGTTTATTAAAACCTTTAGATTTAATACAACCTTATCGTTTAGAAATGGGTACGCGTTTAAAAGTAGGTACTTCAGAAAATTTATATAAATTTTGGGCAAACGATTTGGCAAATTCTTTAAATGATGAGTTAGATGACAACGAGTTATTAATAAACTTAGCAAGTTTAGAATATTTTAAAGCACTACCTAAAAAAACATTAAAAGTACCTATGATTACACCTGTTTTTAAAGACTTTAAAAACGGACAATACAAAACTATTATGACCTACGCTAAAAAAGCACGTGGCTTAATGGTACGTTATATTATAGATAATAATGTAACAACTATTGATGATTTAAAAGGTTTTAATATTGATAATTATAGATTTTCTGAAGAAATGTCTACCGAAACGGATATTTACTTTACTAGATAATCCTAAAAAATTTCATCTATAAATAATGAATAATCATACTATAAAAATAACATATTGTAGTCAATGCAATTGGATGTTACGTTCTACTTGGATGGCACAAGAGATACTACATACTTTTTCTTCCGAAATAAAAGAACTTACTCTTATACCACGTTCTGGAGGCATATTTACTATTACAATTAATGATTCTATTGTATGGAATAGAAAGGTAGATGGAGGTTTTCCTGACGTAAAAACTTTAAAAAAGCTTGTAAGAGATGTTGTAAACCCAGATAAAGATTTAGGGCATATAGAAAGTAAATAAAAAATAAATTTATTGCATAAAAAAAGTCCTGTTACAAAATAACAGGACTTTTTAATTTTGGTTGATTTATTTTATAAACCGTATACTGACTGTTTATTAAATTTAACTGCTAATAAATAATAAACTACAGCTCTATATTTTTTTCTTTCAGATTTTCCAATTTGCTCAACAACCTCTGCAATAGCAGTATCTAAAGCTTCACCATCTGCTAAACCTAACTTTTTAATTAAAAAATTATTTTTAACTGTTGCTAATTCTTTTGGATCTGATCCAGAAACAGTTTCTGCATCTGCTTTGTATATAGAAGGACCTAAACCTTTAGTTACAGCTCTTAACAAAACTGCATCAAAACTTAAGTTTCTATCGTTCATAAATTTTTCATACAAAGCTACTTTTTCGTCGAATTTACTCATAATTTCGTTTTTATTTTTTTGTTTTTTTTATTCTTTTACCGAATAAACCAAATATAAGAAAATAATAATAGTTTTCAAACCTTAAGGACTATTCTACTGTTAAGACGCAGTTTGTGTCAATATGTCACATCTATTTTTTGTTTTTTTTAAAAAACTGACATTTTAAAGTCAAAAATAAGTTGGCATACACTTTGACTAATAGAGATTGTAAAAATGAATTTAAAAAATTAATATAAATAAGTTATTATGAGTAAAATAATTGGAATCGATTTAGGAACCACTAACTCATGTGTTTCTGTAATGGAAGGTAATGAGCCAGTTGTAATTCCTAATGCAGAAGGAAAAAGAACTACACCATCTATTGTTGCCTTTGTAGAAGGTGGAGAACGTAAAGTTGGAGACCCTGCAAAAAGACAAGCAGTAACAAACCCTACTAAAACAGTATACTCTATTAAACGTTTTATGGGTAATAAATTTTCTGACTCTTCTAAAGAAGTTGGTAGAGTACCTTATAAAGTTGTAAAAGGAGATAATGATACACCACGTGTAGATATTGACGGTCGTTTATACACGCCTCAAGAAATATCTGCAATGGTATTACAAAAAATGAAAAAAACTGCCGAAGATTATTTAGGTTCTGATGTATCTTCTGCTGTAATTACAGTACCTGCTTATTTTAACGATGCGCAGAGACAAGCTACTAAAGAAGCCGGAGAAATTGCTGGTTTAAAAGTAGAAAGAATTATTAACGAGCCTACTGCTGCTGCTTTAGCCTATGGTTTAGACAAAGCTAACGACGATAAAAAAATTGTTGTTTTTGACTTTGGTGGTGGTACGCATGATGTTTCTATCTTAGAATTAGGAGATGGTGTTTTTGAAGTATTAGCTACTGATGGTGATACTCACTTAGGAGGTGATGATGTTGATGAAAAAATTATCAACTGGTTAGCTGATGAGTTTAATGCTGAAGAAAACATGGACTTACGTAAAGACCCAATGGCTTTACAACGTTTAAAAGAAGCTGCTGAAAAAGCTAAAATAGAATTATCTTCTTCTGCTGCTACAGAAATTAACTTACCATATATTACTGCTACTGCTAGCGGACCTAAACACTTAGTTAGAAGTTTATCTAAAGCTAAATTTGAGCAGTTAATAGACGATTTAGTAAAAAGAACAATTGAGCCATGTAAAACAGCCTTAAAAAATGCTGATTTATCTACTTCTGAAATTGATGAAATTATTTTAGTTGGTGGTTCTACAAGAATACCTGCTATTCAAGAAGCTGTAGAAAAATTCTTTGGTAAAGCACCAAGTAAAGGAGTTAACCCAGACGAGGTTGTATCTTTAGGAGCTGCAATACAAGGAGGTGTATTATCTGGAGACGTAAAAGACGTATTATTATTAGACGTTACACCTTTATCTTTAGGTATAGAAACTATGGGTAATGTGTTTACTAAGTTAATAGACGCTAACACTACAATACCTACTAAAAAATCTCAAGTATTCTCTACTGCTGTAGATAATCAACCTTCTGTAGAAATTCACGTTTTACAAGGTGAAAGAGCAATGGCTGCTGATAATAATACAATTGGTCGTTTTCATTTAGATGGTTTACCTCCAGCACAAAGAGGTGTTCCACAAATTGAAGTTACTTTTGATATTGATGCCAATGGTATTATTAAAGTTTCTGCTTTAGATAAAGGAACAAACAAATCTCATGAAATTAGAATTGAAGCTTCTTCTGGTTTATCTGAAGAAGAAATTGAAAAAATGAGACAAGAAGCTGAAGCTAACGCTGATGCTGATAAAGCAGCAAAAGAAACTGCTGAAAAGATTAATGGAGCTGACTCTATGATTTTTCAAACAGAAAAGCAATTAAAAGAATTTGGTGATAAATTATCTGATGATAAAAAAGGACCAATTGAAGCTGCTTTAACTGAATTAAAAGCTGCTCATGAATCTAAAGACTTAGCACAAATTGATGCTGCTATGGAAAAGATTAATGAAGCATGGAAAGTTGCCTCTGAAGAAATGTATGCGGCACAACAAGCTGCAGGTGGTGCAGATGCTGGTGCACAACAAGGACAACCAGAAGCTGGTGCAGACCAAGGTGATAATGTAGAAGATGTAGACTTTGAAGAAGTAAAATAATTACGATTAACATCAATTACTAAATACATAGTAAAAAGCAGTAAACTAAACGTTTACTGCTTTTTTTTGTTAAAAACTTTAATTGTTATTAATGTATAATTATCGTTTTTAATCATAAATTTGTACCATATATGTACCGCGACTTAAATTACGATAATCTGCAACTTATTTATTAAAACTTAAAGAATATGCCATCTGCTAAATTTGAAATATCACGAGAATGTAAATTTTGTGGTGATTTGTTTCTTGCTAAAACCATTACTTCAATATACTGCTCACCTAGATGTTCTAAATCAGCATATGCAAAAAAGAGAAAAGTAGAAAATATTAAAAAACTAAAAATTGAAAAGGCTTTAAAAATATCAAACGAAGAAGAATATATACCTGTTGCAGATGCTGTAGTACTATATGATGTTAGCCGTGATACTATTTACCGATTGATAAGAAGTGAAAAAATTAAAAAATACAATTTAGGAAAGAGATTAACAAAAGTTTATCGAAAAGATTTAGAGGAGCTTTTTGATTTAAAACCTATAACCAAAACCGTAACTACTAAAGAAGAAGTAAAAACATATAGATTAGAAAAAGAAGATTGTTACAGTATTGGTGATATTACCAAAAAGTATGGGATTTCAGAAACTTCTGTATACACACACATTCGTAAATATGGTATTCCTACACGTCAATTAGGAAAAAGTGTTTATGCTCCTAAAACAGAAATAGATACTATATATAAATAATTTAACTGCAATGAAAAAACATATTAAAAACACAAAGGTTGCTGTTAAGCTTCGAAAAAGTGAATACCATAATGAGTGGTACTTGTATATAGAAAGTTATCCTGTTATTGTTCCTAACAAAGAAAAACCTCAAAGAATTAGGGAATACTTAAACAGGACAATTACTACTCCAATTTGGGATAAAAAAAGAACAGCTAGAACTAAAACTGATGGAACTAAAACCTACAAATCTAAAAGAGATATTAATGGAGTTATTCAATGTAAAAGTGATATTGATAATGAGAATTGTATATATGCAGATGGTGTTAAAAAATTAAGGCAAAAAGAATATGATAACGCTAACCTGTATAATGATACTGAAAAAGAATACTTAGAACAAAAGGAAAAATTAAAAGAAAATTTTATAAAATATTTTAAAGATACTTTACGAAAACGTCATAATAACAGTTCAAACTCTATTCAAGTTAATTGGAAAAGAACAATTGAATTATTAAAACTGTTTTATGGGGAGTATTTACCATTTTCAAAGTTAGATTTATCTTTAGCAGAAGATTTTAAGAATTTTTTAAAAAATACTCCTTGTGGTGGTGGGAAAAAAGGAATTATCTCTAACTCTACAGCTTCTACATATTATTCAATATTTAAAGCTTGCTTAAAGCAAGCTTTTGTAGATGGTTATTTAACGATTGATTTGTCTGCAAAAACAAAAGGTATTCGTGTAATTCAATCAAAGCGTGCATATCTTACAATTGAAGAACTAAATAAATTAGCATCAACACCTTGTGAGATGCAAGTATTAAGAAGGGCATCACTTTTTTCTGCATTAACTGGTTTAAGACTTTCAGATATTCAAAAGTTAAGATGGAGAGAAGTTGTAATTGAAAATGGAAAAGGAAAACTATTATTTACACAAAAGAAAACTAAAGGAGTTGAATACACGCCTATTTCAAATCAAGCATTAGAATTATGCGGAACACCCGGTTTACCTGAAAAACATGTTTTTGAAGATTTACCTAATTCATCATGGATTTCAAGACCTTTAAAAAAATGGATTATAGCATCAGATATTCAAAAAAAAATAACTTTTCATAACTTTAGACATACCTATGCAACCCTCCAATTATCTAATGGAACAGATATTTATACAGTGTCTAAGATGTTAGGACATACTAACGTTTCAACTACACAGATTTATTCAAAAGTGATTGACAGTAAAAAAGACATTGCATCACAAGTAATACAAATAAAAATAGATAATTAAAATTATGGAAAATCAGAATCTTTTAGACAGAATATTTCTCTACGGTGTTGTAGGTGTTGTAATCTTAATATTTGCAACAATGTTTCGCTATGTTTCTATTACTGCTGGTAGTGATGATTTTACAGCGAATGTTGTATTTCTTATTGTTTCAATACTCGGTGCTGCTTTATATTCAATGATACAACTAGTGATAATAGAAGTCTTAAAATTATTTTCAAAAAAGAAAGTTATAGGTCAAGGTGAAAATAAAAAAGTAGAGAAGACTGTAGAAAAAAGCGAAGAGGAAAGTAAAGATAAAGCCGTAGGGAATGTTATAGGGATAGGTAAGGATGAAACCGAAAATAAAAATGTAGTTAAGTCAGATGATGATGAATTATCAAAATTATTTGATAAAAAGTACCGAGAAAAAATCAGAATAGAAAAGCAAAAATTAGAAATAGCTATTCAATATACAAAAGAAACGTTTGCTTCATATACTTCAAAAGAGGACTTGGTTAAATTATGTAAATATATAGAGATATATTCAAGAAAAGGGAACTTTGATAAAATAAGCCCTATAGAAGTAAATCAATTAAAATATTTTGATGTCTATCATTTTGGTTGGAACATTTGGAATTATTTTAAAACACCAAACAATTCTATTCGACGAATCAAAATGGCTGAATTTTTAAAACACACATTTAAAGAATTACTTAAAAATGTTGATGTTGGTGGTGTGAAAAATCATCTTAAAACAGACCCTAAAAAAGGTATTATTAAAATAGAAGAAGATATTACTATTTTAACAGAACACAATCAATCAACATAAATAAGTGTTTTTTATGTTTTTTTTATGTGTCGCCTAACCCATATAAAAAACAAAAGTTATTTGC
>CALHCK010000106.1 GCA_937936695.1 uncultured Polaribacter sp. | reverse complement strand
AGACATCACAAAAAATATTCAAAAAATAATAGAAAAGCACAAAGAAGATACTTGGTTTTTAAGTGTATTTAATTGGAGTGGTAAAGAAGTTTGTCACCCAGATATTACAAAAGTAGGTCAGCAAGTAAATTCTAACCAAACCTTATTAGCTTCTTTAAAAGAACAAAATAGTTCTGATGATTTATATGATTTATTAGTTGATAAAAATGGTGAGAAAATTGGAAAAACTGAAGTTATTTATATAGCTCCGTTAAAAAACGCAGATTTAATTGTTGCCGCTCATGTTAGCTTAAACGAAATTACAAGTCAAATGAGTACTCTAAAAAATAACTTTTACTTGATTTTTTTAATCATGGGGGTTTTAGTTATCATTTTATCATTTTTAGCGGTTAGATATATTGGTAGTGCTTACGAAAAACAATTAGAGTTAAAGAATTCTAATTTAGCTTCTGAAGTAATTAATTTATCTAAATTAAATACTGATTTAGTTTCTTACAAAGAAAAAGTTGTTGAAGTAATTAAAGAGGAGGAAGAAGCAACGTCAGAAGAAGTAGTAGAATCAACTACTGAGGAAAAAGCAAAACAACGTATTCTTACTTATATTAGAAACGAATTAGTACCTATTAAAATTAATGATATTGCATATATTTATACAGAAAATACAATTACGTATGTAGTTTGTTTTGATGGAAGAAGATCTACTACTAACGCTAGTTTAGATGATATGTTTACCAACTTAGATGCTACTTTATTTTTTAGAGCAAACAGACAGTTTATTATAAGTATTACTGCTATTGATAAAATCATAAAATACGGTAAAAGTCAGCTTAAAATTTTATTACAATCCAAAACATCCGAAGAAATAATTATTAGTAAAAATAAAGCTGCAGAATTTAAACAATGGTTAAACATGTAGACAATTATTAATTCTTAAAAAAAGTTAAATAGTCTTAAAATTATAATTAGAAGTACTAATAATTGTACTTTTAATTATGTTTAAAAACTATACTTTAAAATTAATATTAACTACAATTATATTTTATTTTACAGTTATTGCTACTGCAAATAGCCAAAGTCACTATAACTTTACACAATCAAAAAAGAAAAAACAAAGTGTAAGCTTTAAATTAATAAATAATTTAATAGTTATTCCTGTTATTGTTAATGAAAAAAAACTGTCTTTTATTTTAGATACAGGAGTAAGTAAAACTATTTTGTTTAATATTGATGAAAGTGAAGTTGCTGGTTTTAAAAATGTTCAAAAATCAAAAATACATGGTTTAGGTAAAGGTAATTCTGTACAAGCTCTAAAAACAAAAGGAAATGTAATTACTTTAAAAAACATTATAAATAATAATGAAGAAATTCACATAATTTTAAAGAGATATTTTGATTTTTCTGCTAAAATGGGAACAGAAATACATGGTATTTTAGGCTATAATTTACTAAAAGACTTTGTTGTAAAAATAAATTACGTTAACAGTAAAATTTATTTTTACAAAAACTCTAAATACATTTTAAAAAAATGTAAACAATGTGAGATTCTTCCTATAGAAATTTATAAGAAAAAACCATATTTAGATATTTCTATACAACTAGACACTGTTGGAAAAAAAATGCAGAAAGCAAAAATGCTTATTGATTCTGGAGGTACAGAATCTTTATGGATTTTTGAAAACCCCAAGCAAAATATAAAAACCCCCATAAAACATTATAATGATATTTTAGGAGAAGGGTTTAGCGGAATAGTTTATGGTAACAGAAGTAGAATACCAAACACTAAAATAGGTACTGTTACTATAAAACAGCCTACAGTATCTTTTTTAGATTCTTTAACAACTGAAAATGCAAGAAAATTTAAACAGAGAAATGGAAGTATTGGAGCTGAAGTATTAAAGAGATTTACAGTCTGGTTAAATTATTCTAAAAAACAGATCATGTTAAAAAAGAATAAATTTTTTAAAGACGAATTTCATTATAATATGAGCGGGATTGATGTAATTTATAATGGAGATGTATATGTAAAAGAAAAACAAAAAGAGGTTCTAATAGATGCTTTTGGTAGAGATGTAGCAACAGAAAAAGCAGGATCATCAACAGAAAAATATGTGCTAAAATTAAAACCGTCCTATAAAATTAGAACGGTTATTAAAGATTCTCCAGCTTATAATGCAGGATTAAAAAAAGACGATATTATTTTAAGACTAAATAGTACTGAATTTCAGTTTTTAAAGCTTAGTGATTTCTATTATGCTTTTCAAGAAAAAGACAATAAAAAAGTAAAACTTACCATTAAAAGAAATGGAAAAATATTAAAATTTGAGTTTAGACTCAAAAAAAGAATTTAGCTTTTAATAAGATTTAGACGAATTTGTTAAGATACTTTTTTCTTTTTCTAACGAAATTCCTTTATCTACAAAACCTTTAATTTTTATAACTTTTTGTCCTTTTTTTGCATTAGAAAAAATGGTAATAGATTTAGAAAAACCACCCACTCTTTTAGTGTCATAAGATACTTTTATTTCACCTTTTTCTCCAGGCATAATTGGGGCTTCAGGTTTTTTAGGTACAGTACAACCACAAGAAGATTTAATCTCATTAATAACTAGTGGTGCGTCACCAGAGTTTGTAAAAACAAAAACTCTTTCGCCATTAGCACCTTTACCAATTTTACCATAATTAATAGATTCTTTCTCAAATTTAAATTCTTGAGCGTTTATGGTAATAGAAATAAATAATAAAAATAAAGAAGTGTATAATACTTTCATGATGATTTGTTTATATCGTAAAATTAATATTAATATTTTGTTTTAAAAAATTGAGTACTAATTTTCTCTAGAAATTAGATAATTGTATTTTTGTAAGCTATATTTCAAAAACTATTCCAAAGTATGACAATTCCATCTAAATATGATGCAAGCCAAGTAGAAGATAAATGGTATGCATATTGGATTAAACATAATTATTTTCATTCTACACCAGATGAAAGAGAACCATATACAATTGTAATTCCTCCTCCAAACGTTACAGGGGTATTACATATGGGGCACATGCTAAATAATACAATACAAGACGTATTAATTAGAAGAGCAAGATTGCTAGGGAAAAATGCGTGTTGGGTACCTGGTACAGATCATGCATCTATTGCTACAGAGGCTAAAGTAGTTGCAAAATTAAAAGAACAAGGAATTAGTAAAAGCGATTTAACACGTGAAGAATTTTTACAACATGCTTTTGATTGGAAAGATGAATATGGAGGTATTATTTTAGAACAGTTAAAAAAATTAGGTGCTTCTTGCGATTGGGAAAGAACAGCTTTTACCATGGATCCAGAAATGTCTGAATCTGTAATTAAAGTATTTGTTGATTTATACAACAAAGGATTAATTTATAGAGGGTACAGAATGGTAAATTGGGATCCTGAAGCAAAAACAACTTTGTCTGACGAAGAAGTAATTCATGAAGAAAGACAAGGTAATTTATATTATTTAGAATATAAAATAGAAGGATCTACAGATACGCTAACAATTGCTACTACAAGACCAGAAACTATTTTTGGAGATACAGCAATTTGTATCAACCCAAATGATGAACGTTTTACGCATTTAAAAGGAAAAAAAGCAATTGTTCCTTTATGTAATAGAGTAATTCCTATTATAGAGGATGAGTATGTAGATTTAGAGTTTGGTACAGGATGTTTAAAAGTAACACCTGCACACGATGAAAATGATAAAAATTTAGGGGATAAACACAATTTAGAAGTAATAGATATTTTCAATGAGGATGCTTCTTTAAATTCCTTTGGTATGCATTACCAAGGTAAAGATAGATTTGTTGTTCGTAAAGAAATTGCCAAAGAATTAGAAGAAAAAGGTGTTTTAGTAAAAACAGAGGTACATACAAATAAAGTAGGTACATCAGAAAGAACAAAAGCTGTAATAGAACCAAGATTGTCTGATCAATGGTTTTTAAAGATGGAAGAATTGGCTAAACCTGCTATTAAAGCAGTTTTAGGAGATGATACTGACATTAACTTATATCCAAAGAAATTTGAAAACACATACCGTCATTGGATGGAAAATGTACGAGATTGGAACATCTCTCGTCAACTTTGGTGGGGACAACAAATTCCTGCTTTTTTCTATGGAGATGGTAAAGAAGATTTTGTAGTAGCAGAAAATATTGAAGAAGCTTTAGTTCTTGCTAAAAAGAAAACAGGTAATGCATCGCTGTCTGTATCTGATTTAAAACAAGATGAAGACGCTTTAGATACTTGGTTCTCTTCATGGTTATGGCCAATGTCTGTTTTTGATGGAATTAGAAATCCTGAAAATGAAGAAATCAACTATTATTACCCAACAAATGATTTAGTAACCGGACCAGATATTTTATTTTTCTGGGTTGCAAGAATGATTGTTGCAGGGTACGAATATAAAGATGCGAAACCGTTTAATAATGTATATTTAACAGGTTTAGTTAGAGACAAACAGCGACGTAAAATGTCTAAATCTCTAGGGAATTCTCCTGATGCTTTAAATTTAATTAAAGAGTTTGGTGCAGATGGTGTGCGTGTTGGTTTGTTGTTAAGTGCACCTGCTGGTAACGATATTTTATTTGATGAAGATTTATGCCAACAAGGTAAAGGTTTTGCAAATAAAATTTGGAATGCTTTCCGTTTGATAAAAGGTTGGGAAATAAATGATAACTTAGAGCAACCAGAAACTGCAAAAATAGGCTTGTCTTGGTACGAAGCTAAGTTTCAAAAAGCTCTTGCAGAAATAGAAGATCATTTTTCTAAATACAGGCTATCTGATGCATTAATGACTATTTATAAACTAATAATGGATGATTTTTCATCTTGGTTATTAGAAATTGTAAAGCCAGCTTATCAGCAACCAATAGATGAAAAAACATACGATGCCGTAATAACAATTTTAGAAAATAATCTAAAAATATTACATCCATTTATGCCATTTTTAACAGAAGAAATTTGGCAATATATTTCAGAAAGAACTCCAGAAGAAGCTTTAATAATTTCAAAATATCCTTCTCAAAAAACTTTTGATGAAGAAATTATAAAAGACTTTGATTTTGCAACGGGGGTCGTTTCAGGGATAAGAACAATTAGAAAAGAAAAAAACATATCTTTTAAAGATGCTGTTGAATTATTTTTGATAGATGCAGAGAAAAAATCTAAGAAGTTTGATGTTGTTATTCAAAAATTAACAAATACAGCTGTTATAAATTATGTAGAAGAAAAAGTAGATGGTGCATCTTTTAGAGTAAAATCTAATGAGTATTTTGTGCCAATATCTATAGAAAACATAGATGTAGAAGCTGAAATTAAAAAGTTAAATGCAGAACTAAAGAGAGCAGAAGGGTTTTTATTTGGTATACAGAAAAAATTGTCTAATGAGCGGTTTGTTTCTAATGCTCCAGAAAAAGTAATTACGCTAGAACGTAAAAAAGAATCTGATACTATTGCAAAAATAGAAACGATAAAAAGTAGTTTAGCAACTTTAAAATAAACTAAAAAGCTCCATTTTAAATGGAGCTTTTTTTTTAGATAATATTTTCATCCTAAAAAATAATTTTACACAAAAAAAATATAAATATAGATAAGAATCATAAAAGTATTTTTCTTCAAAAAACACAAAAATTTTAAAATTATCTAAATTTAATTTGTGAATAAAAAATATAAAGTATGTATTAAAATCAGTTTTTTTTATGTTTTTTTTAATTGTTTAATATGTTTTTTAAAAGTTAATTGTGTTTTTGTTAATTTTAGTGTTTTTTAATTGTTGAAGTTCAATTGTGAAAAATAAAATTATACTTTAAAATTTTGATAAATTTTTAAAATAAAATCTTTCATTTCGTTATTTGCTAAAAGTGATCTTGTAATTAAAATAATTACGTATTAATACGTAGATTTAGCCAGAATCAACTCTTAAAAATTAATATTACATGGAAGCCAAAACAATTGAATTAGTTCAAGAAACCTTTAAAAAAGTAGTTCCAATATCTGATAAAGCTGCTGAAATTTTTTACGGAAAACTTTTTGAAAAAGATCCTTCATTAAAGCCGATGTTTAAAGGAGACATGAAAGCTCAAGGTGCTAAATTAATGAGCATGATTGGAACAGCTGTTAATGGATTAAATAATCTAGACGCTCTTGTTCCTGCTGTTCAAAATTTAGGAAAAGGTCATGCGGGATATGGGGTAGAAGATAAACATTATGATACCGTTGGAGCTGCACTCTTAGAAACTTTAGATGCAGGTTTAGGAGAAGATTTTACACCAGAAGTAAAAGAAGCTTGGACAGAAGTTTATACGGTGTTAGCAACAACAATGAAAGATGCAGCAAATTCTTTACCTAAAGAAGCGGGATTAACAGACCGAAAAAAACGATTAGTGCAATCTTCTTTTTCTAAAGTAGTACCAATTGCAGATAAAGCTGCTGAAATTTTTTACAATAAATTATTTGAGATGGATCCTGCTTTAAAACCTCTATTTAAAGGAGATATTAAAGAACAAGGTGCTAAATTAATGAGTATGATTGGTACAGCAGTTAATGGGTTAGATAATTTAGATAGTATTGTTCCTGCTGTACAAAATTTAGGGAAAAATCACGTTAAATATGGTGTAGAAGAAAGTCACTACGATACCGTTGGAGGAGCTCTTTTGTATACTTTAGAAAAAGGTTTGGGTGATGATTTTACACCTGATGTTAAAGATGCTTGGACAGAAGTTTACAATACACTTGCTACTGTAATGAAAGATGCAGCAAAAAGCGTTTCTGCTACAGAGCCAACAGTAGTTGAAAAAAGTAAACCTTGGTGGAAATTTTGGTAAAAACTAAAAATTTTACGTGACTAGGTATTTGTATTTTACAATAACTAGTTATTTATAAAAATAAAAAAACCTGTAAATTTCGTTTACAGGTTTTTTTTGGATTTTATCTTTATGCAGTCTGCTTACTTGTTTTAGTTTGTTGTCTATCGTGATTTTGTAAAATTGTGTAGTTACTCATTTCGTTTATTTTTTATAAGTGTTTGTAGTTAAGGTTACTATAAAAAGGTTGTTTATCTTTAATAACTTATTATATTGTATTGTAGAAATTACTACCTTTAAACCCAAGAACGATAACCTATTCTGAAAATATTTAAACAATGAAAAAAATAATTTTACCTATCTTATTTATTGGATTGCTTTCTTCTTGTGTGGCCAAAAAGAAATACGTTGCATTAGAAAAAGAGTTTACTGATTTAAAGAATAAATATCAAGAAACAAATAGTACCAAAGAAAATTTGGAGGCTAAGTTTTCTGTTATAGAAAATAGGGTAGATGCCTATAATGAAAAAATAAATTCTTTAAAAGGTGAAAATGTTACTTTGCAGAGAGAAAATAGCAAAAAGTACGAAACTGTAGGTAGTGCTGCTGTTATATCTAATGAAGCAAAGCAAAAAATGCGCGAAACACTTTCTAAAGTAAATCCAACAGATTTAAGAGATGCAAAAACATTAAAAGATTCTTTAAACTTAGCTATTTCTTACAATTTAAAAAATAGAATGAATAGTTCTGGTATACAAAATTCTAATTCTGTAGATATTGGTATAGAACAAACAATGGTAATGATTTCTGTATTTGAAAATGTACTATTTAATTCGGCTAGTTATACTGTAAAAAAAGAATCTTATGGTTTATTAGAAAAATTAGCAAACATTATTAAATCTGAACCAAGTATAGATGTAATGATAGAAGGACATGCTGATTCTAGAAAAATAAATAATCAAATTATTGAAGATAACTGGGATTTAAGTGTAAAAAGAGCAACTTCTATTGTTAGAATTTTACAAGATAAATATAATGTTGATGGTAAAAGATTAATTGCTGCAGGTAGAGGAAGTACTACACCTTTATTACCAAATACATCAAGTGAAAATAGATTAAAAAATAGAAGGACAAAAATACTTATTTTACCAAATATAGATAAGTTTTTTGCTTTGTTAGAAAAGTAGAAATTCAATAATAATTTTTTCTTAATTACAACATTTAATACAAAAAAAATAAAGATATACTGTAATTTTTTTTAAAATTAACGTCTAAAATAACTATCAATAAACAAATATATTTAGATAGTATGAAAAATTTAGTATACCTTTTTTTATTAGGTACTCTGGCTTTTGGCTGTAAGAGTGAAGATGATGAAATAGTAAATGTAAAAGATTCGACAGCAGTTGTTGTTTACAATGAAAATAATCAAACAGATTTATCTAATAACAGTAATGAGCCTACAGTAATAACTGCTTTTTCATCTGGTAATAATAGAGTTATATCTAATCAAGGTTCTGGAGATGTTGATTATTTTACTTTTATTGTACCAGAAGGATATGAATTAAGTGAAATAAATTTAGAAAGTTACGACGCTGATCCTGCATTTATAGGAATTGCAACTGGTGCAACTGTCCCAGGTAATATGGCACCCGATTTATTAGGAGGTGTTGTATATAGTAGAGATTTAGTAGGTACAAATGTTCTTCCGGAAATAGGAAGGTTACAAGGAGCAACTGGGTTTACAGGGGCATTACCATCAGGTCAATACTCTATTTGGTTAAATCAAACAGAAGATGCAATAACTCAACCTACTTTTGATTTTGTGATAGTTAAACAATAATAAAATAACTCATTGAATAAACTAAAAAAGGTTCTCTATCTTAAGATAGAGAACCTTTTTTAGTTTACTTATTTTATATACTGATCTTATAGTAAAGCTTCTTTTAATAAAGTAATTGGGTGTTTAGCCTCTCTTTTAGTACCATCATAAATTTGATGTCTACAACTTGTACCGGCAGCAGCAATTTCTGTATCATCACTACAATTTCTTATTTTAGGAAATAAGGTATCTTCACCCACTTGCATAGACACTTTATAATGCTCTTTTTCATAACCGAAAGAACCAGCCATACCACAGCAACCTGTATTTAAGATGGTAACAGAATAATTATTTGGTATGTTTAACATTTTAAAACTAGCATGTGTACCAGAAAGTGCTTTCTGATGACAATGCCCGTGAATTTTTAAGGTTTTTGTTTCTGTAGTAAATAAACTAGTATCTATATTTTCTTTTTCTAACTCGTTAGCTAAAAACTCTTCAAAAGTAAAAGTATTTTTAGCTATTTTTTCAGCAGATTGTTTATCATCAGCTAAACGAATATATTCGTCTTTAAAAGTTAAAATTGCGGAAGGCTCTATACCAACTAAGGGTGTTTTTTCTGTAATAATATTTTTAAAAGTACTTACGTTCTTGTTACAAACAGATTTAGCTTCTTTTAAAAAACCTTTAGAAATATAGCTTCTACCACTTTCTTCATGGTCTATTATTTGAACGTTATAACCTAATTTTTCTAATAAGTAAAATGCGTCTTTACCAATTTCTACATCGTAAAAGTTTGTAAACTCATCACAAAAAAGATAAACAGTTTTAGTGTTTTTAGAAACAGCTTGTTTTTTATACCATGCTTTTAATGTTTTTGGAGCCAGTTTAGGTACAGTTCTTTCTTGGGCAACTCCCATAACAGATTTTGCCAAAGAAGTGTTTAAAACTAAGTTGGCCAGAGACGGAGTTAAACTACCTAATTTGTTATATTTTGCATTGTTGGCAAATAACTTACTTCTAAAAGAATATCCATTAGTTTCTTGATATTGGTACAAGAACTCGGCTTTCATGGTAGCAATATCTACATTACTTGGGCATTCCGTAGCACAAGCTTTACAACTTAAACACAAATCTAAAACTTCTTTTAATTCTTTAGAATCAAATTTATTAGAAGCTTTGTTATTGGTTAAAACATCTCTTAAAGTGTTTGCTCTTGCTCTTGTTGTATCTTTTTCGTTTTTTGTAGCTCTATAACTAGGGCATAAAGTACCACCAGCTTCTACTGGTTTTCTACAATCTCCAGAACCATTACATTTTTCGGCAAGTTTTAAAATACCTTGACTTTCAGAAAAATCTTGAATAGTTGCTATTTCAGGTTCTTCTCTATCTACCTCGTATCGTAAACTTTGATCCATAGGAAAAGCATCTGTAATTTTTCCTTGGTTAAAAACGTTGTTAGGATCAAAAGCTTTTTTAATACGTCTTAAAAGTTGGTAATTTTTATCACCAATCATTAAAGGTATAAATTCGGCTCTTACAATTCCGTCTCCATGTTCTCCACTAAAAGAACCGTTGTATTTTTTTACCAATTCGGCAGTTTCAGTAGTAATTTTTCTAAATAAAACTACATCTTCTTTTTTCTTGATGTTTAAAATAGGACGTAAATGCAATTCACCTGCACCAGCATGAGCATAATACACCGCATTTTGCTGGTATTTAGCCATAATTTTAGTAAACTCTTCTATGTAATCTGGTAAATCTTCTAAAGCTACCGCAGTGTCTTCTATACAAGCAACTGCTTTTTTATCACCAACAATATTAGCAAGCGCACCTAAACCAGCTTTTCTAAGGTAGTGTACTTTAGCAATGTCTGCTCCGTATACTTTTGGGTGGTGATACCCGAAATTGTTTTGCTCTAAATCAGCAATTAACGTATCTGCTAATACTTCCGCCTCTGCTAATGTGTTGGCAGAAACTTCTAGCATTAAAACAGCTTCAGGATCTCCTTGTAAAAAGAACCTGTTTTTTGCTAAGTCTCTATGGTTTTTAGTACAATCTAAAATGGTTTTGTCCATTAATTCACAATTGTATAAATTGTGTTTCATGGCAGTTACGGTAGCTTTTAAGCTCTCGTTAATACTTGTAAAATGCGTACACACCATAATGCTTTCTTTTGGTGCTACGTTATCTAATTGTAATGTAATTGCTGTAGAAAAAGCCAATGTACCCTCGCTACCAGATAGTAATTTTGCTACATTTATAGTTGGGGCTGTACCACCAAATAAATCTGATGTTAAAAATTCATCAACAGCATATCCTGTACATCTTCTGTGTATGGTTTCTTTAGGAAACTCGTTTTTTATTTCTTGTTGATTTTCTTCAAGAGAAAGTTCATCATAAATTGCTTTATAAATTTTACCCTCTTGAGTGTTTTCTTTTGTTTTACTGATAAATTCTTTTGATGTTATTTCTTTAAAAGTAGCGGTGCTACCATCACTTAAAATAGCATCAATAGCAATAACTTTATCTCTTGTAACACCATATTTTATAGAAGTACTACCCGATGAATTGTTACCTACCATACCCCCAATCATACATCTGTTAGAGGTTGAGGTATTAGGGCCAAAAAATAATCCGTGAGGTTTTAAATATACATTTAAAGAATCTCTAACAATACCAGGTTGTAAAGTAATTGTTTTTTCTTCTTTATTAAAAGATATAATTTTTGTAAAATGTTTAGAAACATCTACCACAATACCGTCTCCTACACATTGTCCTGCCAAAGATGTACCCGCAGTTCTTGGTATTAAAGTAATTTTATTTTCTGTTGCAAATTTTATTAATGTTACAATGTCTTTTTGGTCTTTAGGGTAGGCAACCGCTAAAGGTATTTTACGATACACAGATGCATCTGTTGCATACAATGTTTTGTGTAAATTGTCAAAAAGTAAATCACCAGAAAGTAATTGGTGTAGCGTTTGTAAAGTAGCGTTATCTATCATCAAAAAAATGTAAAAATATCTAGTTTACAAATATCTTAATAATATTGCGATTTATGAAAAATAGTAAGCAATATTAAATGATGTTAATTTTAGCTGTTTTACACTAAACTTTGTATTATGCTTTTCCTTTTTTTAAATTGATTAAACCTAGTATAGGACCAATGGCAAGTAGAAGATACACGTAATTAGAACTGCTAATATGTATTACCGAATTTAAGGCTTGAATACTTAAAATTGTAATAGAAAAACCAATACAGTTAACAATAGTTAAGGCGGTTCCTTTGTTTTTTGAAGGAGCATTTTGAGCCACCAATGTAGAAAACAGAGGAGAGTCTGCAATTACTACCATTCCCCAGAATAAAAGAAATATAATAAAAAGTGTTGCGTTTGTTGTAAAAAAGGCAAACGGAGCAATTAAACAGCAACAACAAGATAATAATAAACTTAAAAAAGCAATTTTATTAGCCCCAAATTTTTCGGATAAATAACCACTTAATATACAAGCAATACTACCTATAGCAATTACTAAAAAAGAGAGTAACGAAATATTAAAATTGTGTAAATTATGTATTTTTGTATAGCTTTTTAAAATAAAAGGAACAAAAGCCCAAAAGGTGTATAATTCCCACATATGACCAAAATAACCAAAAGCAGCTTTTCTAAAGCTATTATTTTTAAAGACACCAAAACAAGCTGTAATATCTAGTTTTGTACCTGCTTTTCTGTAAGGGCCATTGGGTACTAAAAGCACCATTAATAAACCACCTAATGTTGCTAGAGTAGTGGTAGAGAGTAAAACACTTTTCCATGAAAAGTTAGCTAAAATATCTTTTAATAAATGTGGCAACGCAGTACCTAAAACAAGCGCACCTACTAAAAAACCTAAAGATTTTCCGAGTCCTTTTTGATAATAATCAGTAGCAATTTTCATACCTACAGGATAAATTCCTGCTAAGAAAAATCCTGTTAAAAAACGTAAAAATACTAAGCTAACAATTGTATGATTGTTAAAAATTAAACCTGCATTAAAAAGAGCTCCTAAAAGAGCACTAATAAAAAAAACTTTAGAAGGCGAAAAACGATCTGCAATAGTAAGTAAAGCAAAAAGCAATGTGCCAGAAATAAAACCAAATTGAACAGCAGAGGTTAAATGCCCTAATGCGTTTTGATTTAAGTTAAAATTACTAACTAAATCATTCATAACACCGTTACCAGCAAACCAAAGTGAGGTACAGCAAAATTGAGAAATAACAATAACGGGCAATATAATTTTAGGTGTTTTCATATGTATAAACGAAAGTACAAAATGGATTTAAGAATTCCGTTAAAATATTTTGCAACTTTATTTGTTTAGCTATCTTTGATTTAAATGAGGGAAGTAAAAATTATAGAATGTCCAAGAGATGCAATGCAGGGTATAAAATCTCACTTTATACCTACCGAAAAAAAGGCATTGTATATTAATGCTTTGTTAAAAGTGGGGTATAATACTATAGATTTTGGGAGTTTTGTGTCTCCAAAAGCAATTCCTCAAATGCGAGATACCGCAGCGGTTTTATCAAAATTAGATCTTAGCAAAACACAAAGTAAATTATTAGCAATTACGGCAAATGTTAGAGGCGCAAACGATGCTGCTACTTTTGAAGAAATTGATTATTTAGGATACCCTTTTTCTATATCAGAAAATTTTCAAATGAGAAATACGCACAAAACTATTGGAGAGTCTGTGGCTATTTTAGATGAAGTTTTAAATATTGCTGATAAAAAAAATAAAGAGGTAGTAGCCTATTTATCTATGGGATTTGGAAACCCTTACGGAGATCCTTGGAATGTTGAAATAGTTGGGAATTGGACAGAGAGGTTAGCTAAAATGGGAGTTAAAATTTTATCGTTGTCAGATACTATAGGTAGCTCTACACCCAAAGATATATCATATTTGTTTTCTAATTTAATTCCGCATTATTCAGATATAGAATTTGGTGCGCATTTGCATACAACACCAGATAAATGGCACGAGAAAGTAGATGCCGCTTTTAAGGCAGGATGTAACAGATTTGATGGAGCTATAAAAGGGTATGGTGGTTGCCCAATGGCTAAAGATGAATTGACAGGGAATATGCCTACAGAAAAGTTGTTAAGTTATTTTACTACAGCAAAAGCAAATACGAATATAAAACCAATGAGTTTTGAGAGTGCCTACAATAAAGCTCTTGAGGTTTTTAAGCATTAAAAAATAGATTTAACAGGGTGTGTTTGTAAGTTTTACATAATATCTTAAAAATACGAATACAGATAAAAATTTATGATAGAAAAAGGAAACTACATTGTTTATGTAGATGAATCAGGAGATCACGGATTAAAAAATATAGACAATAATTATCCAATATTTGTATTGACTTTTTGTTGTTTTAAAATATCTGATTATATAGAACAAGCTGTCCCCGCACTTCAACGTTTTAAATTTAAATATTTTGGTCATGATCAAATTGTTTTGCATGAAATAGATATAAGAAAAACAAAAGGACCTTTTAAGTTTTTAAGGACAGACAAAGAATTAAGAGAAAACTTTTTGTTGGATTTATCAAAAATCATTGAGGACATACCTTTTCAAATTGTGCCTATCGTTATTGATAAAAGAAAACTTATGTCTAAATATAGTAAACCCTTTAATCCATATCATTTAGGTTTACGTTTTGGTTTAGAGAAGTTAAATCAGATATTATTATATAATGGTCAAGAAGGGAAAGAAATTTCTTTAATTTTTGAAAAAAGAGGAAATAACGAAGACAAGGACTTAGAACTTGAATTTTTAAGAATTTGTACTGAGAATGAACAGTTTGGTTACAAGAATATAAACTTTGGTAAAATGGTTTATAAGTTTTTAATTTCAGACAAAAAGAGTAATTCTAGTGGATTACAATTAGCTGATTTAACAGCAAGACCAATTGGGTTAAAATATTTAAAGCCAACACAAGTAAATAGAGCTTATGATATAATTGAAAATAAGAAATTTGGGTATAAGATATTCCCATAAAAAACAAAATCCCCAGTGAAGACCGAGGAAAGATGCCGACCGGGAAAAGCCCAATCCGAGTACAAATATATATAATATATATGTATTAACCAAAAAAAGAAAAATACTGTATCACAGCAAAAACTATAATGAAAAAAGAAATACAAAATAACCTTTTTGAATTTTGGAAAGAAATAGGTAATTTAACAGGTAACTTAATTGAAAAAAATAATTTTTATTCTGTTTTAGATGAAGAATCTGATTGGCCTAATAGAGTTTTTAATTCTAGTACAGATGTAAACACATTGGCTTCTATTGTAGATTTAAAGAATAGAAATATATTGCCAGCGGGCTTAGCTATTGATGGTGCAATAAACCTTGAAAAAGATAAAAGATTTGAATTTGTTTACAATCAAATAAACATGTCTTTAAATTTAGAGAAACATGAATGCTTAGGTTTTTCTGAAAAGAATATAAAAAAGGTAGATACTTCTTATTTAGGAAAGATTTTTGCAAAAGTAGCGTCTGCTTCTTTTGGATATAATGTTAATTATAAAACGATTTTAAAAATAATTGATTCAAAAAATATTGATTTATACTTGTATAAAATAGCTGATAATTTTCTGTGTTGTGGTATTATTTTTTACGATTCTTTAAATAATGCAGGCTTGCATATGATAGGTACTGTACCCGATGAAAGGGGAAAAGGAATTGGAAAACAAATGACACAAAAATTGATTAACGAAGCAAAAAGCAAAAATAAAAGCTATTGTGTACTTCATGC
>CALHCK010000105.1 GCA_937936695.1 uncultured Polaribacter sp. | reverse complement strand
ACTCTCATCTCTTCAGAAGACTGAGAATCTACATACGCTTTTCCATCTTTAATTAACAAAACAGCCCAATCATATAATTGCTGAAAATAATCAGAAGAATAACACTCATTAGCCCAATTATAGCCCAACCAAGTAATATCTTTTTTAATAGCATCTACATACTCTTGCTCTTCTTTAGCAGGGTTTGTATCATCAAAACGCAAGTTAACAGGCGCATTATATTTTTCACCCAAACCAAAACTAATTCCAATAGCTTTTGTATGACCAATATGCAGGTACCCGTTTGGTTCTGGCGGAAAACGAAAACGTAAACCATCATTAGGCATTCCATTAGCCAAATCCTCCTCTATGATATGCTCTAAAAAATTGAGCGACTTATTCTCTTCAGACATCCTAAATAGTAAAAAATTAAGTTACAAAATTACATAAAATAACTTGTAAAATTCTATTTTGGGCGTAACCTTTCAGGTCAGGCTTTCCACTATATCTTTTTATTTAAAAAAATAAATAAAAAGGATGCCGTTTCAATCCTTTACGCAGGCAACTTTATAAAGTTAAAGCCACAGAATACATACAAAACGCTTTTTTTTGTCGTATTTTTGTAAGTATGAAGAAAGAATCTAAAAAACCAGATTTGGTTGTTTTTAATGAAGAAAAACAACAATACGATGCCGCTTTAAAACCTTACGGAACCTCTGCGAGTTCTCCTGTAATAAAGCCGCTAAACACAGCCAGTTGGAAAAATGATGGGATTCAGCGAGTAAACAAACAGTTTAAATCTAAGTTCGACGAGGTAAAACAGCAATACGAAGCATTAATGCAAAAGTTTCAGTACAACGATTTAGTATACAATGCTAAATTTAGTTTTGAACCTAATATTGGCGAAACATATTTTTTATACAATAACAAACAAGAAGAACCTTTTTTATCTATCATAGCTCCAGAACAATGTAGTTTTACACATTTAGGGACATTTAGATTAAATTCCGACAAAATGTGGGAAAAATTAGATTAATAATTACAAGTTAAAACAAAATTTAATTGGGAGTAATACAAGTAAACAATATAAGATTATTTGCAAACCATGGCTGTTTAGACGAAGAAGCAAAAATTGGTAGCGAATATAGGGTAGATGTAAAAGTAAATGCCAACTTAAAAAAATCTGCAAAAACAGATGAGTTAGCAGACACCGTAGATTACGTACATTTAAACCACATTGTAAAAGAAGAAATGGCAATTAGATCTAAGCTATTAGAAGAAGTTGCACAACGTATTTTAGATCGTTTTTTTAAAGAAATACCTATGCTTAAAAAAGCAAAAGTTGCTGTTTCTAAAATAAACCCACCTATAGGCGGAAATGTAGAAGAAGTGGTAATTATTTTAAAGAAAAAAAGATAAGCTAAAAAAATACTTGCAGGAGTTGGAAATTTGCTTAAATTTGCAGTCGTTTTAAAAGAGTAATTATTTAGGTAATAACTTTTATAAAATTAAAAGGTGTCTTGGCCGAGTGGCTAGGCAATGGTTTGCAAAACCATGTACAGCGGTTCGAATCCGCTAGACACCTCCAAAAACCTTAATCTTTTAGATTAAGGTTTTTTTTATTTACAACTTTTTAATTCGTTTAACAGTTTAAAAAAGCGTTTCGTCGAAAAAAATGAAATTAGATGAGGTGTAAAAGTATTTTTACAAGATAATTTAAGAATGTATATTATGTTTTTACAAATACTTCCTACAGTTAATGTGGTAAAAGTTTCAAAAGAAGCATTTGATTTAGAATTATTTTTAGTAGTTTTAGGGTTAACAGTTAGTGTTTTTTTAGTCTTAGTAATTACAAATTACTTTATTAAAACTAAATTAAATAAATAATAATACTTGTTTTCAATCATGTTTTTTAGAATTAAAACTTTATTAACAAGAAAATAAAATAATTTAAAGCATCTTTGTTTATAACCTTTTTTATTGATGTTTTAATTTTATAGCATGAAAATTTATCCTATAGAAACTGGTAATTTTAAATTAGATGGTGGTGCCATGTTTGGTGTTGTGCCAAAAACTATTTGGCAAAAAACAAATCCTGCAGACGCAAACAATATGATTGATTTAAGTATGAGAAGCATACTTATAGAAGATGGTGATCGATTAATTTTAATAGATACCGGATTAGGAAACAAACAATCGGATAAGTTTTTTAGTTATTATTACCTTTTTGGAAACTTTTCTTTAGATGCATCTCTGGCCAAATATGGCTTTCATAGAAATGATATTACAGATGTTTTTTTAACTCACTTACATTTTGATCATTGCGGAGGTGCTATAGAATGGAATAAAGACAAGTCTTTTTTACAACCCGCATTTAAGAATGCAAAATTTTGGTCTAATAGTAAACATTGGCAATGGGCAACAGTACCAAATGCTAGAGAAAAAGCATCATTTTTAAAAGAAAATATACAACCAATAAAAGAAAGCGGACAATTAAATTTTATAACAGATAACTGTTTACAAGAAATTGGTTTTGATGTTTTGTTGGTAGATGGGCATACAGAAAAACAAATGTTACCCAAAATAACATACAAAAACAAAACAATTGTTTTTATGGCAGATTTATTGCCGACTATAGGGCACATACCTTTGCCTTATGTAATGGGATATGATACAAGACCATTGCTAACAATACAAGAAAAAGAGTCTTTTTTGCAAGAAGCAGCAGACAATGAGTATTTTCTTTTTTTAGAACACGATGCTTATCATGAAATTTGCACCGTAAAACACACAGAAAAAGGAATACGATTAAAAGATACACACAGTTTTACAGATATATTTTAACAACATTACATAAAGAATGAAAATTTTAAAACCAGTTTTATACACAGCTTTTGCAGGGGTAGTTTTTACAAGTTGTAAATCTATTGCTAAAATACCCGTACCAAAAGGTGCAGATACTGTAATTAATATACCCGCTAAAAAAAATAGTTTATCGGTACTAGAAAAGCAACGATGGGGGCATTTAGATTTAGCTACAGATTCTATACCAGGAATGAGTGTTGCAAAGGCGTATGAATTTATAGCAAATAAAAAAGGGGCTACCGTAATAGTTGCTATTACAGATTCTGGTACAGATATAGAACATGAAGATTTAAAAGATGTTGCTTGGGTAAATACTAAAGAAATAAAGGGTAATGGTATAGATGATGATAAAAATGGTTATATAGATGATATACATGGTTGGAATTTCTTAGGAAATGCAGCCGGTGAAATGGTATATCAAGATCAGCTAGAAATTACTAGAATTGTTAAAAAAGGAAATGAGAAATTTGGAACTAAAAAAGCTTCAGAAATAAAAGAATCAGACAAAAAAGAGTTTGAAAATTATTTAAAGTTAAAAGAAGAATTTCAAGAAATAGTAGGTAAAAAAGAAGAAGAGAAAATAAAACTAAAAAGTACTGCAGAAAGAATTCAGCAAATAGAAGAAACCTATAAAAGTGTTAAAGCATTAGTAGGTAAAGAAACCATAACGGTAGAAGATTTAGAGAATTTACCATATAAAGATATTGAAACATCTGCAAAAGTTTCTGCTATAAGTGGTTTGTTAAAAAGAGGAATGACTGAAGAGGTATTGGAGCAATATAAAGCAGAACTAGCTGATTATACAAGCAAGCAGTTATCGGGTAAACATTACGATTTAAATTTTGATGGAAGAACATCTTTAGGAGATAACTTGTATGATATTAAAGATAATATTTACGGAAATAATAATGTAATTGGTTCTAAAAAATTAGAGAGTCATGGTACTCATGTAGCTGGTATTGTTGCTGCAACCAGAGATAATAGTAAAGGAATGAATGGAGTTGCTAATAACGTAAAGATAATGGCAGTTAGAGTAGTTCCGGATGGAGATGAACATGACAAAGATGTAGCTTTGGGTATTAGATATGCAGTAGATAATGGTGCAAAAGTGATTAATACAAGTTTTGGTAAAGGACAATCGCCAAACAAACAATGGGTTTTTGATGCTATAAAATACGCAGAAAAAAATGATGTATTAATTGTAAATGCAGCAGGAAATTCGGCAAAAGATATAGATGTAGAAAAAACGTATCCTAATGATTCTGATGATTTAATAAACGAAATAGCAGACAATGTTTTAACTATTGGGGCTATGAGTTTAAATTATAACGAAAATTTACCAGCATCTTTTTCTAATTATGGTAAAATAAATGTAGATGTTTTTGCTCCAGGAGTAGATATTTATTCAACAATACCAAATAATAAATACAAAGAAAATAGTGGTACTTCTATGGCATCTCCGTCTGCGGCAGGTGTTGCAGCTTTGGTACGTTCTTATTATCCAGAATTATCTGCAAGTCAGGTAAAACATATTTTAATGAATTCTGGAACAAAAATAGATTTTGAAGTTTTAAAACCAGGTACTCAAGAAAAAGTATCGTTTTCAGAATTATGTGTTTCTGGTAGAATAGTAAATGCTTACAGTGCTTTAAAAATGGCAGATAAAATTGTAAATAGTAAAAAATAAATTGTAATGAAAGTTTCTGTTTTCCTAGGATGCGTTATGGTCCTTTTATCATCTTGTACACTATCTAAAAAGGTGGTTGCTACTTCATCAAAAAAAAATAGTATAAATAATACGTATTGGCAACAGCATGTAGATTATACAATGGATATTGATGTAGATGTGAATAAATATCAATACAAAGGAAAACAACAATTAGTGTACACTAACAACTCTCCTGATAATTTAAATAAAGTTTTTTATCATTTATATTTTAATGCGTTTCAACCAGGGTCTCAAATGGATGTTAGGTCTTTAAATATAAAAGATCCAAGCGCAAAAATAGGAAATAAAATAAGTTTGTTAAAGCCTAACGAAATTGGGTATATAAAAGTAAATTCTTTAAAACAAGATGGGGCAAGTGTTGCATTTAAAAGAGTAGGAACTATTTTAGAAGTTACATTAAACAAACCAATTAAATCTGGAGAGCAAATTACTTTAGATATGGATTTTGATGGGCAAGTACCATTACAAATAAGAAGATCTGGGAGAAATAGTAAAGAAGGGGTTGCCTTGTCAATGTCTCAATGGTACCCTAAATTAGCTGAATATGACTTTGAAGGTTGGCATACACCACCATACATTGCAAGAGAGTTTCATGGGGTTTGGGGTAATTTTGATGTAACTATTCATATCGATAAAAATTATACAATTGGTGGTTCTGGATATTTACAAAATCCGCAAGAAGTAGGTCACGGATATCAAAATAACAAAGAAGCATTGCAATTGCCAAAAGGAGATAAACTTACATGGCATTTTAAAGCGCCAAATGTACACGATTTTACATGGGCTGCAGACCCAGAATACAAGCATGATGTTTTAAAAATGGAAAATGGTATTGATTTACATTTTTTATACAAGAAAAATATGGCTACAGAATATCTTGAAAACTGGAAAAAACTGCAACCTAAAACTGCTGAATTAATGAAGTATTTCAGTAAAAATATTGGTCAATACCCATACAAACAATACTCGGTAGTACAAGGAGGAGATGGAGGTATGGAGTATGCAATGGCTACTTTAATAACAGGAGAAAGAAAATTTGGAAGTCTGTTTGGGGTAACTGCTCATGAAATGGCACACACCTGGTTTCAGTTTTTATTAGCAAGTAACGAGAGTGCTCACCCATGGATGGATGAAGGATTTACTACTTATATTTCTAATTTGGCATCTGATAAAATTTTAAATACCAATGCCCAAAATCCTCATAAAAACTCTTATTTAGGTTATAATTATGTGGTTAAAAATAGTATTGAAGAACCTCAAACCACCCATGCAGATAGGTTTCATACAAATACAGCTTATGGTATTGCAAGTTATAGCAAGGGTAATATCTTTTTATCGCAATTAGAGTATGTTATCGGAAAAGAAAATGTAGCTAAAGGGCTAAAAAAATACTTTACAGATTTTAGTTTTAAGCACCCTACACCTAACGATGTAAAACGCTCTTTAGAAAAAGTATCTGGAATTCATTTAGATTGGTATTTAAATGAATGGACACAAACAATACACACCATAGATTATGGAGTAAAATCTGTAGATGGACAAAAAATAACATTAGAAAGAATAGGAAAAATGCCTATGCCTATAGATGTAGAGGTTATTTATGTAGATGGCAGTGTAGAGCGTTTTAATATTCCGTTAGAAATAATGAGAGGTAACAAACCAACAAAAGCAACAGTTTTAAAAGACTGGGGTTGGGCGCATCCAACATATTCTTTTAATGTATCTAAAACAGTAAAAACTGTAATTATTGATAAAAGCGAATTTATGGCAGATGTTAATCCTACTAACAATAGCTTTACTAAAAATTAAGTGCTGTTTTAAGAAAGTAAATTTTTAATTATAGTATCAGGAGCAAAACCTTTTAGAATTAAAATAACACCAAAAATTATAAGTAGTATTGCCATAATTTTTTTAAAACGATACACAATTAGCGGAGTCATTTTGCTTTTTAGCTGTTTTGCTAAAACAATTTTAATTAAATCTGTAATAAAGTAAGCTACAATAACTTTGGTAAAATACCAAAAAATAGCACTTTCTTGCATTTGTAAAGTAGGTGCGACCACTACAACAACACCTAGCCAAAAAGCCAAAACACCAACGTTTATAAAATTTAAAAAAAAGCCCTTAAAAAAAAGTTTTAGGTAATTTTTTTTATCGAGTAATATGGGGGTGTCTGTAGAGTTTTCTTTCTTATTTTTTTTATCAAAATAAGAAACAATTCCGTAAATGATAAGTACTATGCCACCAAATAAAAATAAATTAGGATTGTCTTTAACTTTCTCTAGCCATGTTTTACTACCGTAATACGCCATTAAAATAAAAGAAACATCGCCTAAAATAACACCTAAATCAAAAATAATAGCCGCTTTAGCCCCCTTTAAAATGCTTGTTTGTATGAGCATAAAAAAAACAGGACCAATCATTAGCGCCATAAAAAAGCCAACAAAATAGGCATTATTAAATTCGCTAAAATTCATAGTGTAACAAATACTAATTAAAATTTATGACAAAAAGAAAGGATGGAAAACCATCCTTTTTTTATAATTATTGCAAAATTAATAATGTTTATACATCATCAAAATCTACGGTAATTTTAGGAGTTGTAGCATATGCTTGACAAGCTAATACCAAACCTTCTTCAATTTCACTGTCCGATAAAATAGAATTTTTAACCATTACCGCCTTTCCTTCTGTAACTTTACACATACAAGAACTACAAATACCACCTTGGCAAGAATAAGGAGCATCTAAATCTCTTCTTAAAGAAGCTGCCAAAATATCGTCTTTTTGAGACATTGTAAAAGTAGTTTCTTCATCATCTAACAAAACAGTAATTTCAGTAGTACCATCTTTAATATCAGAAGTGTTTTCCTCTTCGGTAGACGCTGTAAAAAGCTCGAAATAAATATTTTCTTTAGCAATTTTGTTGCTCTCTAATGTTTTAGAAACCTCTTGTATCATTTCTTCAGGTCCGCATAAAAAAGCAGCATCAAAAGAAATTTCTTTATACATATTTTTAACAAAGTAGTTAGTAACACTTTGGTCTATTCTACCTCTTAATTGATTTTTAGCATCCTCTCTACTAAAAATATAGTGTAATTTAAATCTATCAGAAAAAGACTCTTTTAAATCATTTAATTCACTGTAAAAAATAGTGTCGTTTACCGTTTTGTTTCCGTAGATTAAGGTAAAATTAGCGGTAGATTCGTTTTCTAAAACCGTTTTTATCATAGATAAAATAGGAGTAATACCAGAACCAGCAGCAAAACCAAGGTAGTTTTTATTAGCTTCTAAATTTAGTAAAAACCTACCCTCAGGAGCAGAAACTTCAATTTCATCTCCAGCCTTTAAATTTGTAGTAGCGTATACAGAAAATGTACCACCTTCTACAGCTTTAATAGCAACTCTAATATCTCCACTTTTAGGAGTAGAGCATATAGAATATGCACGTCTAACTACAGCACCATTAATTTCTTTTTGAAACGTTATGTATTGTCCTGCAGCAAAATTAAATGTATCCTTTAAATTTTCAGGTATTTCTAATAAAACAGAAACCGCATTAGCGGTTTCTTGTTTTACTTCTTTTATGTTTACTTTATAAAATGTTGCCATTTAAAATGTTTTACACCAAATTATTTTCTACTAAATATTCGGCAATTTGAACTGTGTTAGTAGCAGCACCCTTGCGTAAGTTGTCTGCAACAATCCACAAATTTAAGGTATTTTCCTGAGATTCGTCACGTCTTATTCTTCCTACAAAAACTTCATCTTTATTATGTGCATTTATAGGCATTGGGTACACGTTGTTAGCTAAATCATCTTGTACAATAACTCCAGGAGTTTCGCTTAATATTTGTCTAACTTCCGCTAAGTCAAAATCGTTTTCAAACTGAACGTTTACAGCCTCAGAGTGCCCACCAGCAGTAGGTATTCTAACAGCAGTAGCAGTTACAGAAAAAGAATCGTCACGTAAAATTTTCTTAGGTTCTTTTACTAACTTCATTTCCTCTTTTGTGTATCCGTTATCTAAAAAAATATCACAATGAGGCAATGCATTTCTACCAATTTTATGTGGGTAAGCCATTTCACCATCTACACCAGCCTCTTCATTATCTAATTGCTGAACAGCTTTAACACCAGTACCAGAAACAGATTGATATGTAGAAATAACAACACGTTTCATTTTATATTTTAAGTGTAACGGAGACAAAGCCATTACTAACTGAATAGTAGAACAGTTAGGATTAGCAATAATTTTATCGTCAGCAGTTAACACATCACCATTAATTTCCGGAACTACTAATTTCTTAGTAGGGTCCATTCTCCAGGCAGAAGAATTATCAATAACCGTTGTACCAACTTCAGCAAATTTAGGAGCCCATTCTAAAGAAGTATCTCCACCAGCAGAAAATAAAGCAACATCAGGTTTCATTTTTACAGCATCTTCTAATGTAACCACTGTATACTCATTTCCTTTATAAGATAATTTTTTACCAGCAGACCTTGCAGATGCAACAGGTATTAATTCTGTTACAGGTAAATTACGCTCTTCTAATACTTTTAACATTACAGTTCCAACCATTCCAGTTGCTCCAACTACAGCTATTTTCATCAGGTATTTATTTAATGATATTATTAATACTGCAAAGATGCTAAAAAAAAGTACGAAGCAAATCACATAAAACGTTATAAATCAACTAAAGTTTAAAATTAAAGCAAGAATTTTTCTGATGTTTAAAATTAAACTTTTTAGTTTTTTTCTTTAATTTTAATAATCATTAGTTATTTTTGCAAGAAACTATATACATTACAAAAATACAATATGAAAAACCTTTCATTATTAGGAGCCATTTTAGCAATAGCAATAGCAATATTCTCTTTATTTTACAATCAACAATCTTCAGAGTTGGTGTATGTAGATGTAAATAAATTATTAGAAGGTTACAAACGCACAAAAATAGTAAGAGCAGAATTTGAGGTAAAAGCAAAAACCTTACGCGCAAACGTAGATAGTTTAGTTGTTGGTTGGCAAAAGGAGTTAAAAGATTATGAAAAAAATCGTTCAAAATATTCTAAGAAAGAATTAGAATTAAAACAAGAATTGTTA
>CALHCK010000104.1 GCA_937936695.1 uncultured Polaribacter sp. | reverse complement strand
GAAATTTTCTCTAATATTGCACCAATATGCCCTTTTTCAACAGCATCTGGCTTAAGCATTGTAAATGTTCTATTTGTTGCCATTCTATGTTTATATTTAGCGCAAAAGTAACTTATTTCGATCAAAAAGCAAGCCTATTAGCATTATGCCTTTACCTTTAACATATTTTTTAGCCCCCTAATATATTATAAAAGTAAAACACATTCGCCCACAGCGCATTTAAAGTAAAGCATAGTTCCTTTTACAATACAACTTTAAAGTCTTGCTAAAACAACACTCATCGCATTTAATTGTACTCACTATTGACAGACTAAGCTCTAATTTCGCTTTATAAACTTTTAAAAAATTGTATCTTCGCTCCCTATGAGTACAGATGATTTCTTGGCTATTAAAGCCTTATTAAACAGTCCTAAAAATATTGTAATTGTATGCCACAAAAATCCAGATGGCGATGCTATTGGGTCTTCGCTTGCGCTATACCATTATTTAATGCATTATCAACATAATGTACAAGTTATTACCCCTAATATCTACCCCGATTTTTTAAAGTGGGCACCAGGAGAAGCTCACATCCTAAAATACGATACCCAAACTGCAGAAAGTACAGCTATTATAGAAGCCGCTGATATTATATTCACTTTAGATTTTAATGCCTACCACCGCACAGGACAAATGGCAGATATCTTAGAACGCAGTGAAGCCATAAAAATATTAATAGACCACCACCAAGACCCCGATGACTACGCCACTTACACCTATAGTGATGTAAGCGTTTGTTCTACCTGCCAAATGATATACCATTTTATAGACATGTTTAAAGATACTGTACTAATTAATGCAGATATTGCTACTTGTATCTACCTGGGTATCATGACAGATACAGGCTCTTTTAGATTTAGATCTACAACAAGCACCACACACAGAATTATAGCAAACTTAATTGATAAAGGAGCTGAAAACGATAAGATTCATAATAATGTTTATGATGCAAACTCGTATAATAGACTTTTATTACTAGGTCAGGCATTAAGCAACTTACAAATTTTGCCTACATATAAAACGGCATATATAACGTTAACTAATGCTGAAAAAAAGAGATTCGACTTTAAAAAAGGAGATACAGAAGGTGTTGTGAATTACGCTTTGTCTTTAAAAGGAATTATATTTGCAGCAATATTTATTGAAGATACAGAACAATCAATAATAAAAATATCATTTAGATCTAAAGGTAAGTTTTCTGTAAATCAATTTGCAAGAAATCATTTTAATGGTGGTGGGCATGATAATGCAGCAGGAGGGAAATCTGAACTATCTATAGCTAAAACAGTTACAAAATTTAGTACTTTGTTACCAGCGTATAAAAAGGAATTAGAATTGTCTTATGAGAGTTAATATTATATTGCTGCTTGTTGCTTTATGCTTTGGATGTTCTAAACCAACACCAAGGAGGCCTATCAATCCTAAAAAATCTACCACACTTTTAACAGAAACGATAAAGCAAGCCAAAGAAATTAATAGTATAGAAAACGATAAAATTGCAGCATTAATTAAAAAAGATACAGCTACAAATTATATTGTTTCATCAAATGGGTTTTGGTACATTTACAAAACAAAAATAGAAGAAGATTTACCAAAACCAAAAGTAGGAGACGATGTTGTTTTAACCTATAATATTACAGACCTTAATGACTCTATAATTTATAGTAAAGAAGATTTAGGGATAAAAAAATACAAAGTAGATAAAGAAGATTTTATACCAGCTATTCAAACAGGAATTAAGTTGATGAAAGAAGGAGAAACTATTACATTTGTAATACCGTCTTACAGCGCATTTGGTATTACAGGAGATGGTAATAAAATAGGTATAAATACCTCTATAAAAAGTACAGTAACATTAATAAAAATTAATTAATAAATAGAAATGAAAATAATTAAAAACTTAGCATTAGTAGCTGCATCAGCAACACTTTTTTCATGTGGTAATCAAGCACAAGAGGTAAAATCGTTAAATACAGAAATAGATTCTGTAAGTTATGCTATTGGTTTAACAATGTCTAATCAACTAAAATCAGGATTTAAAGATGTTAATACAGCAATCTTAAATCAGGCTATTAGAAATGGTTTAGATTCTACTAACTTATTGTTAAAAGAAAAAGATGTACAAAATGTTATAAGATCTTATTTTCAGAAAAAACAAGAAGAAACAAGAAAAGCTGAATTAGAAAAAGCATCTGTTTATAAAAAAGAAGGAGAAGACTTTTTAGCTGCTAATAAAAGCAAAAGCGGAATAAAAACTACAGAAAGTGGTTTACAATACATGGTAATTAAAGAGGGTACTGGTAGCACACCAACTGCACAAAGTAAAGTTAAAGTACATTACCATGGTACTTTAATAGATGGTACTGTTTTTGATAGTTCTGTAGATAGAAAACAACCAGCAGAGTTTGGTGTTAGTCAGGTTATTAAAGGGTGGACAGAAGGTTTACAATTGATGAAACAAGGAGCTAAATATAAATTCTTTATTCCTCAAGAATTAGCTTACGGAGAATCTCCAAGACCAGGTGGACCAATTAAACCATATATGGCTCTTATTTTTGAAGTTGAATTATTAGAAGTTAAATAATTTTCTAATGAAAAATATAAAGATTTTAGTATTACTAGCAATCGTTACTATTTCTTGTGTATCTAATAATAAGGAATTTACCGATGGTGTGTATGCTGAAATCGAAACTAATAAAGGAACTATTTTATTAGAATTATATGCTAAAGATGTACCCATGACAGTGGCAAATTTTGTTGCACTGTCTGAGGGTACAAATAGCAAACTAACAGACTCGTTAAAAAATAAAAACTTTTATGAAGGTATTATTTTTCATAGAGTTGTAAATAATTTTGTAATTCAGGCAGGAGTTTATACCGCAACTGGTACTAAGAAATTAGGATATAACTTTGGTGATGAATTTCCAAAAAATAAAGAAGGAGGATTGTTATACAGTCATAACGATGCAGGAATTCTTTCTATGGCCAACGCAGGTCCTGGTACTAATAACACCCAATTTTTTATCACTCACAAACCTGTACCGCATTTAGATGGTAAACATACAGTGTTTGGTAAGGTTATTATTCATCCAAAAGAATTAAAGGTTTTAAAAAATAAAATTTTAGATTCTCTTCAGTTAAAAACAGCAATTGACTCTACTAGAATGTCTGTGGTAAATGCTATTAAACAAGGAGATACCATAAAAACAGTTCGTATTCTTAAAGCAGGTTCTTTAGCAACGTCATTTACTGCAAATGAAGTATTTAATAACGAACTATTAAATTTTGCGGAAAACGAAAAAATTATTAAGCAAGAAAAAGAAAAAGCAGAAAAAGTTAGATATGAAAAATATTTAGTTGCTAAAAAAGCTTTTTTACTTAAAATGAATGAATCAAAATCTGTGAAAACAGCTTCTGGTTTAAGAATTTTAAAATTAAAAGAAACATCAGGAAAAAAAGTAGTTGATACTAAAAAAATTACATCTCATTTTACTTTGTACACAGCAAACGGAACCAAGATACAATCATCTTTAGATAAAGGAATGCGACCATTTGTATTTAAATTAAATGACCCCAATAAACCAATGATATCTGGTTTTAAAGAAGGTGTGTTACAAATGCGAGAAGGTGAAAAAGCAAGGTTATTTATACCATATTACATAGCTTACGGAGAAGAAGCTTTTGGACCTTTTCCTAAGAAAGCAGATTTAGTTTTTGATATAGAAATTTTAAAAATAGAAGAATAGTTTTGTTTGATAAGATTATACAATTAGATAAAGAAGCATTAGTTTATTTAAATAATTTAGGCACAGAACAATTTGATGCTTTGTGGTTAGGTATTACAAACCAATTTAATTGGATTCCTTTATTTTTAATAGTTATTATTTTAGTATTTAAATATTTCGGTTGGAAACGAGGAGGATTTATAATATTAGCAATGATTATAATGGTTGCTTTTTCTGATCAGTTTACTAATTTTATAAAAAATACAGTGCAAAGGCTTAGACCTAATAATGACCCTGATATTAGACCTTTACTTAGAATTTTAAAATCGCCTAGAGGTTATAGTTTTATGTCTGGTCATGCAACAACATCTACTGTTTTTTCGGTATTTGTAATTTTATTGCTAAAAGATAAATTTAAGTATGTTTATTGCATACTCTTTTTTCCAATGGTATTTGCATACAGTAGGTTGTATTTAGGAGTACACTACCCAATAGATATTTTTGTAGGTTTGTGTATAGGTGCAACACTGGCTTTTTTGTATTTTAAATTGGTTAAACTAATAGAAAGTAAATTATTTAAGCAGTAATTTTTTTACTGAATATGGTGTTTTTTTAAGCCATTATAGGTATCTACTTTTAAAGTTTCCCATTCTGTAAGTACATAAGAATTATTAGGTTTTGTTACTGTTGATTTTCTTCTTAAAGAAACATTTTTAGCATAATTACTATTACTAGAAGCATTGCCAATTACATCTATTAATTTATTTTTTTTAAATAAGGCAATAGCATCATTACCATTAAAATTTAATACGTTTTTATTAGTAATATCACTTTTACTTAAGATACTAGCAATTGCTTTTGTATTAGCAATAACTAAAACAGCACCATTTTTTAGTAACCCATTTAAAGATAATTTAGAAGAAAATTTACCACTACCATTTGTTGCTTTTTTTAAAGAATAGTTAGAAAGGTTAACTGTTTTTCCTGTAAAATTTGCAATTTCTAACGCTTTATTATAATAAGTACCCTCTACGTATTCAGAAATAATTAAATCAGAAGCTAGTTTTTTTTTATCTTTTTTTTTTGATGATGTTTTTACTGTTATATAATTACTCTTTGCACAAATTTCTCCTTTATAATCGTATGCTTTTATGTAAAATTTGTAACTAGTATTTGCATTTAAACCTGATATAGTTACTTTTTTTGTTTTAGAAGTAGCTATTTTTTTATTGTTTCTATAAATATTATATCCAACAATACCAGCTGTTATTGGTACATTCCAATTTAAATGAATGGTGTTTGCATTTAAATTATTAGAAAACAAACGTATACTACTGGTAGTTTTTTGTTGTTTTTTACTTTTAAACCTATTTTCAGCAATTGGACCACCCCAAATTAGTGTAGCAAAAGCAGGATTATCTATAAATGGATTCCTGTTTCCTTGAATTTTTTCTAAAATAGGATTTCTTTGAAGCTCTAATTCAGAAACCGGATCTTCTGCATTCCATTTTAAAAATAAATCAACCATGTTAGCATCACTTTTATTTCTTTTACCAATACCAATATTTTTTGGTAAAGTTTGGTTACCATAACGCAAATACATGTATAACATCATTCTAGCTACATCACCTTTCCATTCGTCACCAGGATACCAATTTCCATTAGCAGTAATTTTAGAATATCCTTTACCATCTTCAAATTTTTTATTACTTCTAGAAGAATTTTTTTTAGTATCACAAGGTCTTAAATTATGAGCATCTGCACCAGCACCAGAAGTACCTAAGTTAGGTGTAGCTAAAGATTTAGGATAGGTGTGTTCTCTATTCCAACTACCTAAACCACCACCTTTTTTGTTTTTATTTCTAGTTCTTTTATTTACGTTATTTGTTATGGCATCATTCCAACCATATAACAAAACAACTTTAGAGGCATTTTTAGGGTCTTGATCTGTTTTTTTTAAAGCTTCCCAAACTCCAGGTGTGTAAGAAAGTGTATTTGTGTGCGTACTAATAATTTTAGTAGCCAATTCATCTTTAAGATCTTTGCCTTTTAAAGTTAAATTTACATCATTATAATAGCTGGGTATTTGAGAAAATATTGATACTGAAATGATTAAAAAAAATAGAGTACAAGCGTTTTTCATAATTTTTAAAATTAGCAATTTTATAGAAAATAGAATTCAATTTTTATAAAAATGTATGAACAAAAATTGTTCTAAAATTAACAGCAACATTCTGCATTTTAATAAAAGAATAGATAAAAAATAGTTAAATTTGCAAATTACAAACCCTAAAAAATAAATATGAAGATATCATACAGTTGGTTACAACAATTTTTACAGGTAGACTTAGATCCTGTAAAAACAGGAGAATTGTTAACCGATTTAGGATTAGAAGTAGAAGGTATAGAAACTAAAGAATCTATAAAAGGTAGTTTAGCAGGTGTAGTTGTTGGAGAAGTTTTAACATGTGTACAACACCCTAATGCAGACAGATTGCGTGTAACTACTGTAGATTTAGGACAAGAAGAACCGGTACAAATTGTTTGTGGAGCACCTAATGTTGCCGCAGGACAAAAAGTAGCCGTAGCAACTGTAGGTACTACTTTATACGATGAAAAAGGAGAAGGGTTTAAGATTAAAAAAGGAAAAATAAGAGGAGAACAAAGTTTAGGAATGATTTGTGCCGAAGACGAGTTAGGTCTTGGTAAGGGGCATGATGGAATTATGGTTTTAGACGAAAACTTAGCAAACGGAACTCCGGTAGCAACTGTTTTTAATATAGAAACAGATTTTGTTTTTGAAATAGGATTGACACCCAACAGATCTGATGCAATGAGCCATTTTGGTGTAGCAAGAGATTTACGAGCAGGTTTAATTCAGCAAGATGTAAAATTAGAATTAATTTCTCCTTCGGTTAGTAATTTTCATGTAGATGAAAGAACATTACGTTTTGATGTAGAAGTAGAAAATAAGGATTTAACTCCCCGTTATTGTGGAATTACAATTACAGATGTAGAAGTAAAAGATTCTCCAGAATGGATGCAAAATAGACTAAAAGCTATTGGTTTAACTCCTAAAAACAACATTGTAGATATTACTAATTATGTTTTACATGAATTAGGGCAACCTTTGCATGCTTTTGATGCACAAAAAGTAAAAGGAAACAAAATACTAGTTAAAACTTTAGAAGAAGGTACTAAATTTACCACTTTAGATGAAGTAGAAAGAGAATTATCATCAGAAGATATTATGATTTGTGATGCAGATTCTAATCCGCTTTGTATAGCTGGTGTTTTTGGAGGTTTAAAATCAGGTGTAACAGAAAATACAACTTCTATATTTTTAGAAAGTGCTTATTTTAATCCTGTTTCTGTTAGAAAAACAGCAAAAAGACACGCTTTAAATACAGATGCTTCTTTTCGTTTTGAAAGAGGTATAGATATTAATTTAACAAAGTATGCCTTAAAGAGAGCAGCGTTATTAATAGAGGAATATGCTGGTGGTAAATTGGCTTCAGATGTTTCAGATTTTTATCCAGAGAAAATAGAAGATTTTCAAGTGTTTTTATCTTATGATAATGCTTATCGATTAATTGGTCAGGAAATTCCTAAAGAAAAAATTAAAAATATATTAGCTTCTTTAGAGATTAAAATTAATAGTGAAACTGCTGGTGGGTTAGGTTTAACAATACCTTCTTACAGAACAGATGTACAAAGAGAAGCAGATATTATTGAAGAAATTTTAAGAGTTTACGGTTATAACAATATTGAATTTTCTCATAAATTAAATACCTCTATTTCTTTTGATTCAAACAAAGAAACTAAGATTGAAAATGTTATTGCAGATCAATTAACAGCATTAGGTTTTAATGAAACAATGGCTAATTCTTTAACTAAGCCAGAATATGTAGCATTATCTGAAAACATAAATGAAACAGCAAATGTAGAGATGTTAAATCCTTTAAGTAACGATTTAAAGGTAATGAGACAATCTTTATTATTTAGTGGTTTAGAGTCGGTTGCTTATAACATCAACAGAAAAAATAATACCTTAAAGTTTTATGAGTTTGGTAAAACTTACCATAAATACACAGATAAATACGAAGAAAATAAACATTTAGCGTTATTTATTACGGGTAGTAGAACAAAAGAAAACTGGAACGTAACAAGTAAAACATCAGATTTCTTTTACTTAAAAGGTATTGTAACTTCTTTGTTAGAAAGATTAGGAATTGAAAAATCAAAACCATCGCCAACAAAACAAGATATTTTTTCTGAAGGAATCTCTTTAGGATTAGGAAAAACTAAATTGGTAGATTTTGGAGTTGTAAAACGTAAAATAACTAAAGAGTTTGGTATTAAGCAAGAGGTTTTGTTTGCAGATTTTAATTGGGGTGCTATTATAAATTTAGTAGGAAACAAAAATGTTAAAGTAAAAAGTATACCAAAGTTTCCTATTGTAAAAAGAGATTTAGCTCTTTTATTAGATACTAAAACAGAATTTAAAGAAGTCTATAATGTTGCTTTTCAATCAGAAAGAAAACTATTAAAAGAAGTAGACTTATTTGATGTTTATGAAGGAGATAAATTACCAGAAGGTAAAAAATCTTATGCAGTTAGTTTTTTATTACAAGACGAAACTAAAACATTAGCAGATAAACAGATAGATAAAATAATGCAAAAATTACAGCAATCTTTTGAAAAGAATTTAAATGCTGTTTTAAGATAACAACAAAGCTCCTTTATTAGGAGCTTTTTTTTAGTCTTTTTAATCATAATAACAAATAAAATATAACCCAAATTTATTTAGGAACCAATTAGTATGTACAAATTAATATTACGCCCAATTTTTTTCTTATTTGATCCTGAAAAAGTACACTATTTTACTTTTTCATTAATTAAAACGATGTGTAAAATTCCTTTTATGGCATCAATATTTAGAAGTATTTACCAAGTAAATGATAAAAAATTAGAACGTAATTTGTTTGGATTAACTTTTAAAAATCCCGTTGGTTTAGCAGCAGGATTTGATAAAAATGCGGTTTTATATAATGAATTGGCAAATTTTGGTTTTGGTTTTATAGAAATAGGAACTGTTACACCTAAAGGACAGGTTGGTAACCCTAAAAAAAGATTATTTCGCTTAAAAGATGATCAAGGTATTATTAACAGAATGGGTTTTAATAATGATGGAGTAGAAGCAGCTATTAAAAACTTAAAAAGTAATAAAGGTAAGGTTATTATTGGTGGTAATATTGGTAAAAATACAACAACAAAACCAGATAATTATACCAAAGATTATTTAGAGGTTTTTAAAGAATTACACTCTTATGTAGACTATTTTGTGTTAAATGTTAGTTGCCCTAATGTTGGTAGTCATGCAAAATTAAATGATAAAGATTATTTGGTAGAATTAATTACAGACTGTCAGCAGTTAAATAATCAGCAAGAAAAACAGCGTCCTATTTTACTTAAGATTGCTCCAGATTTAAATAATGCACAGTTAGATGAAATTATAGAATTAGTTGCAGAAACTAAAATAGATGGAGTTATTGCTTCTAATACATCTACTACCAGAGATAATTTAAAAGCTTCTGATATACGTTTAAAAGAAATAGGTAATGGTGGTGTAAGCGGGCAGCCTATAAAGAACCAGAGTACTAAAGTTATTAAATATTTAGCAGATAATTCTAATAAATCTTTTCCTATTATTGGAGTGGGAGGTGTACATTCTGCCAAAGACGCTTTAGAAAAAATAGATGCAGGTGCAGATTTGGTTCAAGTATATACAGGTTTTATATACGAAGGTCCTAGTTTGGTTAAAAAAATTAACAAGGCTATTTTAAATAAGTCATAAAAAAATTAAAATAGTTTAAATCACAAAGCTTGATGCTATTATATGCATCAAGCTTTTTATTTTAGTGAGCATATGCATTAAAAAATGCAGATGTATCTTTAATATTTTTAATTCCTAAAATCCAACAAACTTCAGAAAGGTCAGAAAAATCTAAGCCACCAGCCGCAACTGCTTTGTTGTTGTAGCGTCCGTTTTTACCGTTGTATTTATTTGCAATATTTATTGCAAGTTGCCATATATTAGTTAATTTAGGATTTATAATTTTATTTTGCCATGATGTATAAGTAGCATCACGAAACCCAGGAGATCCATTGCCAACGTCATTTCCATCAGGAATTTTAATATAATCAGAATTTTCTTTCACAAATTGAAGACTTTCTTCCGAAGTAGACTTTTCATTCCAATTACTATGCTGAACTATATGAATATGTTTATTAACATTTAGCTTAGGTAAATCGTGTTGAATTGATTTAATAAGTGCATTAGAAAAATCAGACTGACCTGCTTCTGCTATCCATATATCCCCATTATTTTTTAGTGTTTTTAACA
>CALHCK010000103.1 GCA_937936695.1 uncultured Polaribacter sp. | reverse complement strand
TAAAGTATAACCTGTTCCTTTTAAATTTCTCTGTACAATTTTACCAAAATCAGATCTATTAAACCCAGTTAACCAAGCTGTTTTAGGGCCAAAACTTGCTGTTTTACCAATCATTTCTAAATTAATACCTGCTACAAATTTAGATGCCTCTATACCTTTTCCAAAATGTTCAGATCCAAGCAGCCCCATTTCTTCTGCAGTAAAAGCTATAAAAACAATACTTCTTTCATTAATATCTTGCTCTTTAAAATATTCTGCTAAAGTTAAAACCCCTGTAACTCCAGAAGCATCATCATTGGCACCATTGTAAATCAAATCTCCTTCTCCACTCTTCTTCATTCCAAGATGATCGTAATGTGCCGAAACAATTACAAATTCATCTTTTTTACTTTTCCCTTCTAAAACTCCTATAATATTACTAGTTGTAATTATTTTTCCTGCTTTTTTAAAAGAAAACGTTTGCCTGTAACTACTTAAAGTATCATACGTTTTTAAACCAATTCTTTTAAATTCACTTTCTATGTATACAGCAGCTTTTTCTATACCCTTGGTTCCTGTTTTTCTACCTTCCATAGTATCTGAAGCCAAGGTGTACAGGTGTTTTTTTACTATAATTGAATCTATTTTAAATTTTCTATCTGTATTTATTTCTTGAGTCACAGGTTTTTTACATGAAAAAATGGCTGCTAAAAATAGCATTAAGGTAAACTTATTCGTCATAATTCAGTTTTAAAAGTTTAAAGATACAGAATAATCTTTTTGCAATTATTACGCTTTTAATTCAGTTGAAATATTACAGTAAAAGCACTTAATTTTTTATGTATTTTTGTTTAAAATTTAATTTATGATTTTATCTGAAATTCCAAATATAAAACACACAAATTCTAACAACTTTTTTCTTTTAGCTGGTCCTTGTGCTATAGAAGGAGAAGAAATGGCTTTAAGGATTGCCGAAAAAGTAATTAAAATTACCGATAAATTAGCCATTCCGTATATTTTTAAAGGAAGTTTTAAAAAAGCTAATAGAAGCAGAATAGATAGTTTTACAGGAATTGGAGATGAAAAAGCTTTAAAAATTTTACGCAAAGTTTCAGAAACTTTTAATGTACCAACGGTTACAGATATTCATGAAGTTTCGGATGCAGAAAAAGCGGCTGCTTATGTAGATGTTTTACAAATTCCTGCGTTTTTAGTAAGACAAACAGATTTGGTAGTTGCAGCTGCTAAAACAGGTAAAGTTGTTAATTTAAAAAAAGGCCAATTTATGAGTCCTGCTGCCATGAAACATGCTGTACAAAAAGTAAAAGATGCTGGTTCTAATAAAGCATGGATAACAGACAGAGGTACTATGTTTGGTTACCAAGATATGATTGTAGATTTTAGAGGAATTCCTGAAATGCGCAACTTTGCACCTACTATTTTAGATGTTACACACTCTTTACAGCAACCCAACCAAACCGCAGGTGTTACTGGTGGTAGACCAGAAATGATAGAAACTATTGCAAGAGCTGGTGTTGTAAATAATGTAGATGGTTTGTTTATAGAAACTCATTTTGATCCTGCTAATGCAAAATCTGACGGAGCAAATATGCTTGATTTAAATAATTTAGAAGCGCTTTTAACAAACTTAGTAGCTATTAGAAAAACCATAACTACTTTGTAGGCATGGTTTTTGGTTGTTAAAAAACAAACAACTTCTTTTTTAATCATGAAATTTTTTTTCTACTTGCTATTTTTATGTGCAATTTCTGTTCAATCTCAAGATTTCACTAAAATTGATAGCATAATAACAGCGTATCCTAATTTTAAGAAAGCAGAAGGTTTAGCTACTAAAATTTCTTTAGATTTTTCTTCTGATGAAGATAAAGTAAAAGCCGCTTTTTATTGGTTAACGCAAAATATTAGATACAACATTAAGCAACTATATAATCCTAAAAAAAGAAGTTATAATTTTAGATATAGATCTGAAGAAGAAAAACAACAAAAATTACAGGCTTTTAAAGATAATATAGTTACCAAAGCTTTTATTACAAAATCTGGTGTTTGTGAAGAATATGCACAATCTTTTAAAAAAATATGCAATTTACTACACATAGAAGCAAGTGTAATTAAAGGCTATGTAAAAAATGATGCTCAAGAAATTGGTATACCTAGCAATGTACCAGAACATGCTTGGAACGCTGTTAAAATTAATAGTAAATGGCTTTTGTTAGATGCCACATGGGCTGCTGGTTATGCATACAACAAACGTTGGGTAAAAAAATTTAATAGTTATTATTACAACATTCCTAAAGACAAAATATTTAAAACTCATTTTCCTGAAGACGATATTTGGATACTTAGATTTGGGAGAATGAATCTTTCTGAATTTTACAATCAACCTATTTTTGGTACCCCTTTTTTAGCATCAAAAACAGAATTACTTACTCCTAAAACGGGCATTATTGCTGTAAATTCATCAAAAGAAATTATTTTAAAGTTTAAAAATTTAAAAAACAGTTCTAAAGTATATTATAGCTTTAAAGGACAACGATTTTCTTTAAAACCTGCAATTTCTATAGATGGGAACATTACTACTTTAACTATTAAAAATGCAGCAAAAAACTCTTTCTTATATATATTTTTCAACAAAGAGGGTGCTTTAGAATTTAAAACAAAATAATTACTTTTTCTTGTAAAAACCTTTTCCTTTTAACCGGTACGCTTCTTCTAACACAGTTAATAAAACCTCTTCATTAATATCATTAATAGTTTTATAACGTAAAGATTTTACTACTTTTCTATTTTCTGTAACAAGTAATTCGTTGTATTTGGTTAAATGTGCACTTGCCCAAAAAGCTACATCTACATAGCCTTTCTTTTTAGACGGGTTTAAATAGCAAAAAGGTTTATTATGTAAATAATAAAAAGGAATTTTCCATTTAAACTGTAAATCAACTTCAGGAAAAGCACCTTCTATTAAAATCTGTAAATGCAATAAAATAGATTTAAAAGGTTCTGGTTGGTTTAATATGTAATCTTCTGCAGGCTTCATTTTTGTATATTAGCAAAAATTAAAAATTCTTTTGAAAAAAGAAAAAATTAATGAACAATAATTTACAAATAAACTTCCGTTTACAAGGTATTGCAAGTATTTTAATTGGTGCCTTTATTTTTGGTGCTTCTTATGGTATAAGAACCATTATAACTGATTTTTTGATTGATGATAGTACAGCAGGAATGCTGTCTGTAGAAATTATAGAATTACTCGGAATTGCTATTTTGTTTTTACTTTTTTTAAGCGCTTCTTTAACTCTTTTTTTTACGGGTAAAAAAGCTGCAAAAAAAATTAATTATCAACTATGGAATAAAGCAAGTAAAAATGCACTTAGAAAGTACCTTTTAATTGTTAGTTTTATTTTTGGTGGTATCTTAATACTTTTTTATGCGGGATTTGTAAATTATGTTACACCCTTTTTTCTTATTAGTTACAGCGCTTTATTATTTATTTTTAAAAATAAAGCTCGTAAAAACCTACTAATACTCTGCGGTATCTGTTTACTTTTTGCTACTATGTGTTTATTAATTCCTAGTTATTGGTACTCTTCTCTTACCGTTTTGGCTATTGCACATGTAACTTACGG
>CALHCK010000102.1 GCA_937936695.1 uncultured Polaribacter sp. | reverse complement strand
GCAATACCATCTATATAGCTTATTAAATCTTGTTTAGATGTTTTGTTAGCATCATATTCTATAGTTGCAACACTATCCTTAAAAACAACTTTAGCGTTTAATACACCTTCTTTTTTAGATAGTTTAGATTGAATAGTTTTGGCACATCCAATTTCACAAGTCATACCAGAAATAGTTATAGCAACATTTTCTTTTTTTGCAGGTTTAGAGCTTGTAGTTTCTTTTTCTTCGTTTTTTTTGCAGCCTGTTAAAATTAAGCATGCAAATGCTATTGTAAAAAATATCTTTTTTGTTATCATCATTTTCATTTATTAAATTATTTTACAAATTTATTAATATTAAGGTGTATATCTTATTAATTATAAGATTTTTGTAATCTTAAAAAGCTTTATGAAGATTGCACAAAAAAAGTGGTTATATCTTATTATACTTTCTTTGCTTTGGGGGAGTTCTTTTATACTTACCAAAAAAGCATTATTGGGTGTTAGTCCTGTGCAATTAGGTGCATTAAGAATTATTTTTACAGCTGTTTTGTTACTTATTTTTGCTTCATCATCATTAAAAAAAATACAAAAAAAGCATTACAGATATATAGTTTTTACTTCTTTAGCAGGTACTTTTATCCCTGGTTTTTTGTTTGCGTTTGCAATTTTACATATAGATAGTGCGGTTACCTCTATTTTAAATTCACTAACCCCGTTTAATACGTTAATTTTAGGAAACGTATTTTTTGGTTTTGGTTTTAAGAAAAAACAATTTTACGGTATTATTATTGGTTTGGTAGGTACTTTAATTTTAATAATTAACGGTGCGGTTATAAATACCAATCAAAACTATTGGTATGCACTTTTGGTAATTGTGGCTTCTATTTGTTATGCTACAAATGCAAATATGGTTAAAAAGTATTTGTATGATTTAAATGCATTGTCTATTGTAACAGGTAATTTTTTAGTAATGCTTTTACCAGCAACTATTGTGTTAGCATTTACAGATATTGATAAAAATTTCACAACTACTAATCCTTATTTTTTAAATGCTATAGGTTACTTATTTATTTTGGCTTTATTAGGTACAGCATTTGCAAAAACTATTTATAATAAGCTGGTACATTTGTCAGATCCTGTGTTTTCTTCTTCGGTAACATATCTAATACCTTTAGTAGCTATATTTTGGGGTGTTTTAGATGGAGAGCAATTAAGTGTATTACAAATTATAGCAAGTGCTATTATTTTGCTAGGAGTTTATTTGGTAAACAGAGTAAAATAAAAAAAGGTTTTTATATAGAGCTAGTTAAACTTCTATATAAAAACCTTTTTTAAACTGATTAAGATTGTTTAGTTCTTAATAATTTTTTTTGCGAAAAAATTAGCTTTGTCTAAGCTAGATATAAAATAAATACCATTAGCTAAATTGCTAATATCTATGCTTGTGTTAGTATCTGAATATTTTATAGTACGTATTATAGCTCCTTGAACATTTTTTAAAACTAATGACGTATTTACAGGTAAATTTGTAATATTTATTTTATCATTTGAAGGATTAGGATATACGTTTATATTGTTAATAGCATTATCGTTTACAGATAAAGATGTATTTACACAAGCAGATTCTGGATTGTTTAAATTATGAGCGATAGAATTATTTACACCTCTTAATTGAAATACCATTTTATCAATAAAACAAAAAGAAGACCTTGCGTCTATTGTAACAGTGTGTAAACCAGGTTCGTTAAAGGTTACAAATACTCTGTGAGCTACTTCATCATTTGTGTTTGTTACAAATCCCCAATCAAGCCTATTACCAAAAGCTTTCATAAACCCCTGTGTAGAGCTTCCTCTTGCGCAAGTTAAATTATTAGTAGTACAAAATGGTCTAGGGTATACTTTAGCACCGTTTCTTATTCCAAAAAAGTCGTCAGCATCAATTTTTAACCAAGCATCATTATGTTCTCCTGGAGAGTCACCAAAACCTACTCGCATTCTCCATGCAAATCTGTAAGTACCAGGAGTGTTAATTTTAATATTATAAGTTATTGGAGCACCTGATAATGCATTAAAAGATTGAGGTCCATCCCAAAATAAGTAAGAAATAGTAGATCCGGGTAAATTAGGATCTGCTTCAGTACCAATTTTCCAGTTAGAGTTGCTACGGATACCAGATTCCATTTCTATGGTTAACAGACCATCTTTTTCTTCATAAGGATTGTTTGCGGTACATGTTTCTGTTTGTGAAAATGCATTTATAGATATAAATGTTAAAACAAAAAGAATTAATTTAGTATTGTTTATCATGTTTTTGTATTTTTTGCTAAAATACAAAAACACTGTAAACCCTTAATAAACAATCTATAGATATCTATTATACCAGCTATCCTCTATTGCTATTTCCCAATAATTATCAAAATCTTCTTTAGAGGTAATTAAATTATCAAAAATAATACTCTTAGCAGTTACTGCTTTGTTTTTTAATAATTTCTTAAAGTCTTTAAGTTCTTTGTATTGTACAAACTGCCCTTGTTTAAAACAGACGTTCATTTTATCTAAAAGCTGTACGTTATAATGTTCTTGTAATTGTAGAATAAAAGTAACAGAAGCATCAATGTCTACATTTGTTAGGCTTGCTTTTTCATCATCAGCAAAAAAAACTATAAAACGATTGTATAATAATTGATAACTTGCTTTAAAGTCAGGGTTTTCAGATTTCCAGCCTTTTATAAAATTGATTATTTTTTCTTCTACTTCTTTAATTTCTGTTTCATAAAACTTTCTGCTAGAAGGGTATATCCAAACTTTGGCATCATTAGTAATTAAAGAGTAATCTACAAACATGTTTAATATCTTTTTTGCAAATATACAGAAAAGAAAAACCTCAAAAACAAATATTATTTTTGAGGTTTGTAGTATATATCTTAGTAAGAATTAAGCTTCTTTAGGATGCGCGTTTTTAGCTATCTTAACAAAATCTGCTTGTACATCTTTACCTTTATCTTTATTGTACCATACTTGTAAATCTTGTTTAAATTCAGGGTCTAAACTACCATGTTTAGCTTTATAATCAGCTACCATTTTAGTAGCTGTTGTAGGTCTTGGGCCCCATGTTGTAATTACATTATTATCTTTGTCTAAGGCAATTAATTTAGGAATAGATTTACCTCCGTTAGTTAAAAATAAATTCATCAGTTCGTCATTATCATCACGTAAAACCAATTTAAAATTTATTTGCTCGCTAACTTCTGCTATTTTATTAATTACAGGTAAATTTTGTGCAGCATCACCACACCAACCTTCTGTAATAGCCAACCACGTTTGGGGTTCTTGTATAGAACTAATTTCTTTAGTAGTATCTTCAGATATTTTTATAGTTTTATCTAAACGTTTCATACGTCTGTCGTTTAGCATGCTATAATTTGTTAAAGCTTCAGATTGTTGATTTCCTGTAGATTTTCCATCAGC
>CALHCK010000101.1 GCA_937936695.1 uncultured Polaribacter sp. | reverse complement strand
TCTAGATATTTTTTTATGTTAGTTATTCTTTGTTTAAAGTCTATTTCTAAAGAGGCAGCTTCATCTGTTCTGTATTTTACAATATCTTCTATAGCTAAACCAATAGATGTGTCAATTTTATTCCACTCGTTTTCATCTAATTCTTCTCTTTCTGTCTTTAATGCATCAGGCATTTTAATAGCCATTTTCAGTAATTCAGTATCAGATAAAGAATTGTCTGTAATGTTTTCTTTTAGCTGATTCATATACTGATTAACGACTCCTTTATTTATTCTTGTAGAAGTTTCATCAGCTGTCATTTCAACCATAATAGAGAAATCAACTTTACCTCTAACTAATGCCTTTGCTAATTTTTTACGAACAGTAAGTTCCTTTTCTTTGTAGTATGAAGGTATTCTAACATTTAAATCTAAGTTTTTACTATTTAAAGATTTTATTTCTATTGTTACTTTTTTTGTAGGTAATTGTAGTACAGATTTACCGTAACCTGTCATAGACTGAATCATAGAGTGTAAATTTAGAATGAATAGCAAATATACTTTTAATTTCGGTAAATTTTCTAAGTGATATACCTTCTATATTTTCCTACAATTAGTTTTTGTGTAATAATTAACATTTACAAAAAGCTAAATATTGTATTCTTAAAAAAGATGTAAAACTTGATTATTCCAAAAGAGCTTCAAATATATTTTGAAGCTCTTCGAAATTAGTTAGTTAACTTTTGATTCATTAATAAAGAATGAATACTCATCTAAAGTAGTTAAAAAATACTTAAAAATTAATAAATTATTGTTTTTTTAACAGAATAGGTGTTTTTAATAAAAAAAGAATCCAGCAATAGATATTAGAGTTAAAATAGTTAAAACTATATCTTTAAAAATAGTTTTTTTTGGAATTTGTATACCATTAGCTATTATGACAGAAAATGGTATTAGAAAAAAAATAATTTCTGAACCATTTCTATTTATTGTTCCTAAAAAATACAGTGCTGTAACAAGTGCATTTGTGCCTAGTAGAAGCCATTTTTTTTTAAAAGAATTACTTACAGAAAGTGCAGATGGAGATTTTACAATAAATGAAATAAAACAAATACAGCATATAATTGTAAAGCCAATTAAATATTTACTTTCTGTAGCTAATTTTAAATTGACGTTTTTTATAAAATCAAATTTTAAATAAAATATCTGAAGATCATTACTATAAAGTGCATAGCAAAAATACATTATTAAAGGTACGCTAAAGCCAATAACAGGTGTCAATAATGAACGTATACTTGTTTGTTTATTTATTATTATAGATGTAATAATTAATGAATAAAAAATAATAGCATATGAATTTGTGATAAATAGTACGGATAACCAAAACCCAGCATCAAATAATTTTTGAATTGTATTCTTATTTAAATTTAAACTATACAAGCGTCTAATTAATAATAAATATACAATTGATGGTAATAAAAACTCTAAATTTAAAAGTTCATTTAAAAAAGCAACAATACTTATAGTAAAAATATAATAAGTATATGAGTTGTTTAATGTTAGTCTATTTTTTTTTGTAATAAATTGGTAAAAAAAGAATATTAATAGAATTGCTAAACAGCTAATTAATCCATTAAAAGTTACTGAAAGAGAAAAACCACTATAGTATACTTGTTTAATAAAAAGTATTAAAAAAAACATTAAAAAGAAGCTTAAAAAAGCTATAAAATTGATAGGCTTAGATTTCTCTAAAAAATTGGCAAGCATTGTATCTTTTTAGTATTTTTGCAGTGTAAAGATAATTAAGTTATGATAGCAAGCAATATTTTTAGATGGATTGGTAGTTTATTTACTGATTTTTTATTTATCCCTTTTAACGAATTAAGAAAAGGAGATTTTAATTGGTGGAGTTCTAACGTAATCAACTGGTTGTTTTTAGTTGTACTTTTAGTTCTTTTTGCTTATTGGATGAAAGAATCTGTTAAGTTTAAGAAAGAAGGAACAGAAGATAGAGCTTAATATTAGATCTTGGGAAGTAAAAATAAATTAAAGCGTTTTAAAGAAAATGAAACCTTTAAAAACGTAATTCAACCTACGAGAGATGAAGTTGTGTCTGGTTTTTCTTTAAAAGGAAAATGGGACACATTTTTTGATAATAACAATCCTATAGTTGTTGAATTAGGCTGCGGTAAAGGAGAGTACACGATAGCATTAGCACGTAAAAATCCTGATAAAAATTTTATTGGTATAGACATAAAAGGTGCCCGATTTTGGCGAGGTGCTAAAACTGCTATCGAAGAAAATTTACCAAACGTAGCTTTTGTAAGAACTCAAATAGAGTTAGTTGATTTTATTTTTGATGCAAATGAAGTTTCTGAAATATGGATTACTTTTCCAGACCCTCAGATAAAGTATCAGCGTACTAAACATAGAATGACTAATACTAATTTTCTGAAAAGATATTCTAAAATATTAAAATCAGATGGTATTATGAATCTTAAAACAGATTCTGAGTTTATGCATGGTTATACTTTAGGACTATTACATGGTGAAGGTCATGAAATTTTGTATGCAAATCATAATGTATATAAAAATGAAGGAGCACCGAAAGAAGTTGTTGAAACTCAAACATTTTATGAGAATCAATACTTAAAAGTAGGGAAACCTATTACTTATATTAAATTTAAATTGAATTACTAGCAGACTTTTGTCTGTTTAGTAATTTTTTCCACTTCGCTTTATCACTTACGTAAAAGGTAATTTTGTAAACTAATTCTTTTAAATAATGATAAAAGATTCTGATAGTTTTTTTGATAAAGTTTACTTTGTAGCACGTTTAATTCCATTTGGTAGAGTTACTAGTTATGGTGCTATTGCAAAATATATAGGAGCTTCTAGGTCAGCTAGAATGGTTGGTTGGGCTATGAATAATTCACACAATCAAAAAGAAGATGTTCCTGCCCATAGAGTAGTTAATAGAAAAGGAATGCTTACAGGAAAAAATCATTTTAAAGGAACAAATTTAATGCAACAGCTTTTAGAAAATGAAGGTGTGATTATAGAAGATAATAAAATACAAAACTTCAATACTGTATTTTGGGATCCTAATAATGAATTAGATATTTTATAATTATTTTCATTAATATCTAATAAAGCAAAACATAAAAAAAAGGATATTCAATAATTTGAATATCCTTTTTTTATGTTTTGTAAAGAATAATTTTTATTCTTCGTATCTCATATTAATTCTAAAACTTGCAGGGTATCTACATTTAAATGTTTTTTCATTAATAGTACTCTTACAACCTTTTCTAAAAATAGGCTTAATTTCTCTCTCTAATAACTCTTCTAAGTAAACAATGTTTTTCTTATCATATTTTTTACCAGAGTTAGGGTGGTTTTTAATGTTCATGATATCCTTGTCATTAGAAGTGAAATCAATAAACTTAATTTTACCATTATGGTCTATTGTAAAAGAATAATCTAACTTTATTTTTTTATCTGCGTCCATTGTTTCTAAGGCAATTCCTCTTAAGTGCTTAGTGTCTTTCCAAGAAGCTAGTGCTTTAGTGTTAATTTGTTTGTAAAGAACTAAGTGATTTTTGTCCTCTACATCTTCTAAATTACCTAAATAGTATTCTTTATTTTGAGTTACAAACTTAGCTATTTTATCTACAAAGTTACTAGAGTAATTTTCTAAGAAATATTGTCTGTTTTGAAACTCAACTGCATAAGGTCTATCAAAAACATAAGCTACTTTTACATCAGCTAAGTTTTCTTTTAATCTTTTTGCTTCAGCAATTGGGTACTTATGGAAATTAATAGAATAAGCTTTTCCATCTAAAGTAACGTTAAAAACTTGGTTATCTGCATCAAATTTAAAAACATCAAAAGTAACGCCTCCTTTAGATTCAAACTCATGTTCTAAAGATGCTAATTTGTTGTCGTACTCATCAATCTTAGCTTTTAAGTTTTTGTTGTACTGAGGATTGTTGTTAACAGAACTGTTTAACTTTAATTTTTTGTCAATACTTTTTACATAAATTTTGTGAGCAGAACGCATTCCAGCTAATCTGTCATTCCAATTTTGAGTTCTTTCTGCAAATTGGCTAGTTGTTTCAAATTCACCTTTTACAGGTTTTGGGTTGTTGTCAAAAAATTTAGCTTCTTTATCAGCTAATTTATCTAAAGCAGAATTTTTTTGCTCTTGTAACTTGTCATATTGAGTCAATATAGTTTTAAGAGAATCT
>CALHCK010000100.1 GCA_937936695.1 uncultured Polaribacter sp. | reverse complement strand
ATAGCTGTTCCTGCATGATGAATATCTATTGTTTCTGAATCGCTTAGCAATGCTTTTTGCATTAACTTACCGTCATCACTATTGGAGAGGTTTTTTATAGTTATCCCTTTAAACAATGCTTGTAATAGCAATAAACGATTGGTTTCACTTTTAGAACCTGTTATTTTAACAGTTCCTGTGAGTTGGGTTTGTGTATTTTGTACTTTAAGAAGCATCGTTATTATTTATTTAAGCTTCTCATTATTATGATGTCTATCATGATCGCGCTTTGTTTTGATATCTAGTTTTTTATCAAAAGCTTCTTGTAAGTTAACACCCGTTTGATTTGCTAAACAAAGCACTACAAACATCACATCTGCTAATTCTTCTCCAAGATCTTTATCTTTATCACTTTCTTTTTCGCTCTGTTCTCCATATCGTCTTGCAATGATACGCGCAACCTCCCCTACTTCTTCTGTGAGCTGTGCCATATTTGTAAGTTCATTAAAATAACGAACTCCATGGTTTTTTATCCAATCGTCTACTTGTTTTTGTGCATTCTCTATATTCATGTTTTCGTTTTAAAAAGTTCTAATCCTCAAAGATAAAAATTTAGTTTGTTTTATAATTTTTTAACGACTAAATTAGCTCAGTAAGGTATTTAGCTTTGCTAAAACACTTAAAAAACAACCATTAAAATTACAATAATATCTCATGGAAAATAACCTTATTATTAAAGATAGTCCTTATAGTGTAGACATTACATATAATAATTTAACAACTATAATTAATAACAATCCTAACTTAAAAATACTTTTAGAATTAGACCATAGTAAAAACGCTGCTAATGCTGGTTTAGAGTTAAGCCCTACAAAAATAATTTTATTTGGGAACCCTAAATTAGGAACTCCGTTAATGCAAACCAACCCAACAATTGCTATAGATTTACCTCAGAAAATAATTATATACGCTTCAGAAAATGGTACTACTAAAATAGCTTACAACAATCCTTTATATCTTAAAGAAAGACATTCTATCTCAGATAAAGACACTATTATAAATACAATAGCAGATGCTTTAAACAATATAACAAACAAAGCAATTAGCTAAAAAAATAAAGCCTTTAACTAGAAAAAGTTAAAGGCTTTGTTTTTATGTTTAATATTATGCTCTTAAAAAGTCATTACAACTCCAATAGTTTGAGATGTAAATTGTAAATCCCAAGCTACTTTTTTCTCTGTTCTTTTATCATTATACTTTTCGTCATACTTCTTATCTAAATACTTATCTACAGCTTCTACAATAAAAATACTTAAGGCTGTAGAAAATGCAACATCAGAAATCCAATGAAAACGATCTACGATTCTTGCAAAACCAGGAATAGATCCAACCGTATACAGTCCTGCTTTTATCCAAGGATTATCAAAATGTTTAGCAACTACGTAAGCATTTGTAAAACCAAGCATTACGTGCCCTGAAGGAAAAGAATCAAAATTAAAAACTCTATCAAAATGAATAGGATCAAATACATCTTTACCTACATTAGCTTTAGGTCTTCCTCTACCAACAATTCTTTTAGACACTTGTTGTAACAAACCTGCTGCAGAAGCAGACGATATTAATAAAACTCCCGTTCTTCTAAGTTTAGGGTTTTTAGTAAATAATCCTGCCAAATATACAGCACCAGTTAGTCTGTAATTGGTATTAGGTCCTCCATAAATATTCCCATAATCTACCAACCATCTTGGTGTATCAGCTCTCCAATTATTAGCCCATTCATCTACATTATCATCAATGGTATATAAAGCTACTGTACCTGCTGCAATGTAGCCAAAATTAGCCCATTGTTTCTTTTTCCACTGCAAAGGTCTGGTATACGCATACCCCATTCCTCCTGCTATATTCCCTAAATCATAGGTAAATGTTTGCCAAAGATTTCGTTCTTTTTTATTTACTAATGACGGTATTTTTAATGTATCTGTTTGTGCATTTGTTTCAGAAAAAACAATGAATAGCATTACTATTAATAAAACTTTTTTCATCTTTTAAAATTATTTTAAAAAATTGATAACTTCATCATAAAATTGCTTTGGATTTTCTGCATGCAACCAATGACCTGCTTTTTGAATTTCTACAATTTTAGCATTTGAAAAATGTGCTTCTATAATAGGATATTCGTTTTGTGTAATATAATCAGATTTATCTCCTTTTAAAAACAAGGTATCACCTTCAAAAAAAGTAAAAGAAGGTAATGCTTCTCCTACATTTGGGTTATTTTCTGTTAATGATTCTAAATTAAACCTAAATGCCAATTGTCCTTTTTCTTTCCAGTATACATTTTTTAATAAAAATTGACGTACACCTGCATCTGGTATTAAAACCGATAATTTTTTATCTACTAAAGTTCTAGTATTTTCAACTGAAAAATCTACTGAATTTAACGCTGCTAAAATTGCATTATGATGCGGTTCGTAATTTCTAGGAGCAATATCTACAACAATTAATTTATCTACTAACTCAGGATAAGTGACTGCAAATAGCATTGCCGTTTTACCTCCCATAGAATGCCCTATAATATGTACTTTTTTTAGTTGATGCTCTTGTATGTAATTGTACAAATCTTCAACTAAAACCTCGTAATTAAATTCATCTTCATGAAAACTACGTCCATGGTTTCTTTGATCTATTAAATGCGTTTGATAACTCTCAGAAAACTTATTTCCTAAAGTTTTCCAGTTATCACTCATCCCAAAATAACCGTGTAAAATTAACAACGGAAAGCCTTCTCCTTTTATAGTAGCATGTAAAATTTTCATGATTATTGTAATTTGTGTAAATACATATTTACAACATTTTGCAAACCTAAATATAAGCTTTCTGCAATTAACGCATGCCCTATAGATACTTCTGCTAAATTAGGTATGTTGTCTTTAAAAAATTTAATGTTCTCTAAATTTAAATCATGTCCTGCATTAATACCTAAACCTAAATCATGAGCTAAAATTGCTGCCTCTGTGTATGGTTTTACAGCTTTGGTGTTTCCTACATTAAATTGTGTTGCAAAATCTTCGGTATACAGTTCTATTCTGTCTGCTCCTGTTTTTGCAGCTCCTTCTATCAATTTAAAATCAGGATCTATAAATATAGAAGTTCTAATATCATTTTGCTTAAATTCTTTTATAACTTCTTGTAAAAAAGATTGGTTTGTAACGGTATCCCATCCTGCGTTAGACGTTAAAGCATCTATTGAATCTGGCACTAAAGTAACTTGCGTTGGTTGTACCTCTAATACCAAATCTATAAAAGATTTAATAGGGTTTCCTTCTATATTATACTCTGTTGTAACTATATTTTTTAAATCTCTTGCATCTTGGTAACGTATGTGTCTTTCATCTGGTCTTGGATGAATTGTAATACCTTTTGCACCAAACTCTTCAATATCTGAAGCTACCTTTAATAAATCTGGCACATTTCCTCCACGAGAGTTCCTTAAAGTTGCTATTTTATTAATATTTACGCTTAACTTTGTCATTATCTAAAATTAGGCTACAAAGATAATTTATTAAATCATTTTATCCTATATTCGTACAGTATGAATATGAACGATTATATATTAGAAGAAATAAAACCACTTCGTTTAAACGATGCTGTTATTAATGCCCAAAAGGTATTTAATAACTACCCTATTACGCACTTTCCTGTTATAGAAAATAATAAATTATTAGGTTCTTTTGCAGAAGAAGATATTCAGACCATAGAAAACAAAGAAGATGTTTTAGGTACGCATGCGCATTTATTAAATTCTTTTTTTGCTGATAAAAAAGCAACAGTTTTAGAATTATTAAAAATATTTGCAGACAATGACACAAATATTATCCCGGTTTTAGACAAAAACAAAGACTATATTGGGTATTTTGATTTGAGAGATGTCCTAGATGTTTTTTCTACAAGCCCTTTTATGATTGAAGAAAGTGAAACATTAATTATAGAAAAATTAGAAAACGATTATTCTATGAGTGAAGTTTCTCAAATTATAGAATCTAATAATGCTAAATTATTAGGTTTGTATGTTTCCGAAAAAAAATCTGAATTCGTTCAAATAACATTAAAAATTGTTTCTAAAGAAATTAATGAAATCATGCAAACTTTTAGACGATATGATTATAAAATTATATCTATGCACGAAAATGACATTTATTTAGAAGATTTAAAAAACAGATCTGAGTATTTAAAAAAATACCTAGAAATGTAATTATTACATAAATTGTTTTACAAACAAAAACAACGTGAAAAAAGCAGCAATATACGGTCAGTCGTACGCAATTTCTTCAGTAAAGGAAATAAAAATATTATTACAAGTTTTAGAAAAATATGGAATAGACTTTTATATTGAAAGTAAGTTTTACAATCTATTAACAGAAAATAATGCTTTAGAAGACATACATAAATCATTTGCAAGTTTTAATGATTTAGATAACTCTTTTGATATTATGTTTACTATTGGTGGAGATGGTACTTTTTTAAGATCTGCAACGCATATTAGAGATTTAAATATTCCTATACTAGGTATTAATACTGGTAGACTAGGTTTTTTAGCAATTATAGCCAAAGACTTAATAGAAGAAACAATAGAACTGGTTGTTAAAGGCAAATATACTATACAAGAAAGAACTCTTATTTCTGTAAAAACTACTCCTGAATTACCAGATTTTTCTGAGCTTAATTTTGCTTTAAATGAAGTTACTATCGCTAAAAAGAATACAACTTCTATGATTAGTGTAGAAACCTACTTAAATAAAGAATATTTAACCAATTATTGGGCAGATGGTTTAATTATATCTACGCCAACAGGTTCTACAGGGTATTCTTTAAGCTGTAACGGGCCTGTAATATTGCCTAATTCTAAAAACCTTGTAATTACCCCAATTGCACCGCATAATTTAAATGCGAGACCCATGGTTATTTCAGATGAAACAGAAATAGAATTAGAAGTAGATTCTAGAGAAAAAAATTATTTAATCTCTTTAGATTCTAGAGTAACATCTGTACCTAAAAATACCAAAGTATTTATTAAAAAAACAGATTTTACTATAAAAAGTATTTTGCCTGAAAATCAATCATTTTTAAAAACACTAAGAAGCAAATTACTTTGGGGAGAAGATATTAGAAATAAAACTACTATTTAATAAAAAAAGAAACAATATTCTACTAAAATAATTGTTATCCAAAAAAGACTTATTATTAACTTTATAAAGCAATTTGAAATTCCTATATTTGCTCGCTATTTTTTTAAAATGACAAAAAATATTTTATTTATCGTATTCCTAGGTTTTTATACAACAATGTATAGCCAAATACATGAAGTTGGTTTCTCTTTTGGAGGTACTAACTACGTAGGAGACATAGGGAAAACAAGTTACTTTTTACCAGATAATGTTGGTGGTAACATATTTTATAAATACAATATTAATCCTAGAGTTGCTGCCAGAGCTACTTATAGTTTTTTACCTATTTTAGGTGATGATGCGCAAGCATCAACAGATTTCAGAAAAGACAGAGATTTGGAATTTACAAATTTCATCAATGAGTTAGCGGTTGGTATAGAATATAATTTTTATGAGTATGATTTATCATCATTAGATAAAACATGGACACCTTACATTCTTTTTGAAATTGCAGGTTTTAACTATACAGCAAGAGAAGTTGATGCTACAGAACCTATAAATAAGTATTCTGTTGCTATTCCGTTTGGAATCGGTTACAAATCAAAATTATTTCGCAGATTAGCTTTTTCTGTAGAAACTAAATTTAGATATACTTTTACTGATGATTTAGATTCTAACTTTAACAGAGGTGCAAACCCTAACCCTAAATTTGAGGGAACAGATAATGATTGGTACATGTACTCAGGATTTTCTTTAATTTATACTTTTGGAAGACCTGCTTGTTATAAAAAAGGATTTTAAATATGGACAAAGAACTACAAATAGATTTACAAAGAGTACCTAAACATGTAGCCATTATAATGGATGGTAATGGTAGATGGGCTAAAGGTAAAGGAAT
>CALHCK010000099.1 GCA_937936695.1 uncultured Polaribacter sp. | reverse complement strand
ATAGCGCCTTCTATATTAAATAACTTTTTGTACTCTTTTATACGTTTCATCGTGGATGATTTCAGATTTTTTACAAAAGTATTGATATTAAATAGATTGTATACTATAAAAGCCTCTATTATTAATAATAGAGGCTTTTATTATCTTTAAAACTAGATGTATAGTAAAGGTGTTATTTAAATTTTATCTTAATTAGAAGCGTGAGTTAGATTTTTTTTTTGATTTATTTCCATTGGATTTAATTTTATATGAGATGCTTCTTTTACATAATCTTGAGATAGCAGATATAAAGACTTGTTATCGTTATTTCTAACTAGAATAAATTTTTCACTAAGCATAAAATTATTGAAAGTCAAATTTTTATTTAAAGCCTCTTTCTCAGAAATTAATGTATTACCTGTATATTCAGAAGAATTTTTTACCACATAATATTCTCCTAGATCGGTGTATTTACCAATTAATTTTATTTCTGGTTTAAAAGTAAAAGAACCTAATTTATAATTACTTGTTTTATTTAGCTTAACTTTTTCTTCTGTAACAATATATTTTTTTGTATTGACAAGTCTTTTTTCGGCTATTTTAATATCATTATTAATTGTTTCTAATGATATTGCTTTTTTAGTTTCAATTTTAATTTGAGGTAATAAACGTCTTAAATAAATTTTTAAATCTAATTTTTTTCTAGACAAGATAAAAAACTTAGTTTTAAATTTACTATTGATATTGTTATCTGCGTATATGTTATAATTTAAATGATGTTTTTCAGAAGTCTTTTGTGCTAACATTAAAAACTTTTTCTTGACGTCATAATTATCTTCAGAGGCCAAAAAACTATTAATATTTTTTTTAATGCTTTTTATTTCTGCATTTTGCTTTTTAATTTCAATGTTTTTAGAACCAGCTTTAATTAGATTGCTTTTTGCTTTTTCTAACTCTAGTTTTGCTTTTGTATAAAGTGGTGATATTTTTTTAGACCCAGGAAGTATTACGGTATCTGTTTTAACAGATTCTTTTACTTTTAGAGCAGTAAAAGATTTTTCGGATTTTGATTTATAAAAACTATTTGAATCTTTTGTAAATATATAATCAACCTTATATTGAGCTTGAAAATTTACGTAAATAAAAAAACAGATTACTCTAATAAAATATTTCATTTTTATTGTTTTAATAGAGAATTAGTCAATTTAGAACTATTTAAATGTGTTTGTATAATGTCTGATATACTAACTTTAAATAGGTAGTTTGCCTAAACAAGACTTTTAAAATGCTATTTTAAATTTATAAGTAAAAAATGTGTTTAATACTTCTATTTAAAATAGCATTTTTAATTTTCCCTTTATTTTAATTTGTTTAACTTATAAAGTTTTTAATCCTATTTTATCCTTTAAGCAATCGTAATGCTTTTTCCCAAAGGCTAAAATATTTACAGTTACTTTAGTTGACTAGCATAATGTTGTTTTAATTGAGTCATATTTTGTTTTATAGTAAATAAATATGCGTCAATAACATTTCTAAAAGCAATTTGTTGTTGTTTTGTTATTTCTCTTTCTTTATATGTAGATTTTCCAATATAAACAGCTTTTGCAGTTTGTCCGTTAGCAATGGTTTCTAGCAATAATAATTCCTTTTCTGTATCTATAATTTTATCTAAAGTTTCTTCTTTATACTTTTTCTTACCATGAGTTTCGGTTTTTACAACATCTCCAGAAAAATCATAGTCTAATTGATCTACTGTTACCATAAAACTCTCAATATTTAACCAGTCAGTATCTATGTACTTAATTTTTAAATGAAGCTCTACAACGCCAGATTTATTTTTAGTATAGTATATATGAAATGTCTCTTTAGAATCAAATTTAGGAGAAGAATTATCTACATAAATATCAAAATCTTTCTTCTTTACAACACGCATGTTTTTTGTTGCATTAGGCATTCTTAATTTTCTTTCTAAATCTGCAATAGAATCTTCTTTTTGCTTAATAAGTTTTAATTTGCTATCAAACTTTGCTTTTAGAGTATTAAGGTTCAAAGAATCTATTAAGTCTGGTCTATCTTTAATTAAGTATTTAAGTTTTTCTACACCAATTTTAAATTGACCTAAATCATAATGTGCTACCGTATGTTTATATAAATTAGCAGAAGGTATATCACTGTAGTCGTGTTTTTCTTCTTTTACCACTACTTTATTAGAATTGTCTTTAATAGATGCGGTTTTAATGTTTTTGTCGCAACTTGTTAAAACAAAAGTAAAGAGGGCTATTGCTATGAATTTAGTAGTTTTCATTTCTATTTTAATTTTTATTGTTTGTTGGGTTATTATTACTCTTTAAAATTTTCTTGTGGTTGATTTTCCTTTACAGTTATATCGTTAACATCACTTATAAGATTGTTATCAAAGTTTATATTGTGTTCTGTATTATCTAAACCTTCAATTTCATGGTTTAAAGGAACTCTTAATCCAACAGTATATTTTAAAATACCAACAATTACAGCGGTTACACCAATAGACCAAAGAGCTACACTAAATGCACCTATTGCTTGTATTTTTAATTGATCAAAACCACCTCCGTAGATTACACCGTTTTCTGTAGCAAAGAAACCTACTAAAATAGTACCTATTAAACCTGCAATTCCGTGAACAGAGAAAGAAGAAACTACATCATCTATTCTTAATTTTTTCTCTACAAGTTCAGTAAATAAAGATGTAAAAATTCCACATAAAGCACCTATTGCAATTGCAGCGGCAGGTTCTACAACAGAACAACCAGCTGTTATACCTACTAAACCAGCAATAGTACCATTTAAAGTTACTTCTATATCTGCTTTTTTGTATTTAATCCAAGCTATAGTTAATGCAGCAATACCTCCTGCGGCAGCAGATAAATTAGTATTTAAAATAATTAAAGGAACTTGTATTGCACTTTCTCCTGTAATAGCAAGTGTAGATCCGGCATTAAAACCAAACCATCCCATCCAAAGAATAAAAACACCTAAAACAGCAAATAATTTACTATGCCCTTGTATAGCATTGGTAGTTTTATCTTCGTTGTATTTACCATGTCTAGCACCTAAAAACCATGCATATATTAGTGCTGCAAATCCTCCCATTATATGAACAGCTGTAGATCCTGCAAAATCTATGAATCCCATTTGAGCTAACCAACCATCACTTTGCCATATCCAGTGCCCTGCTATTGGATAAATAAATGTTGTAAACGCAAATGTAAAAATTACATAAGTACTAAATTTAGCTCTTTCTGCTATTGCACCCGAAATTATAGTTGCAGCAGTTGCACAGAAAACAGTCTGATAAAAAAGATTGTGCATGTCTCCTGGTTCTATATAAAATAAAGTTATTTCTCCAAAAAAACCACTTACAGAATTACCATACATTAAAGAGTAACCAACAGCCCAAAATGCTATAGCTCCAATAAATAAATCTACAATATTTTTCATTGCGATATTAGCAATGTTTTTAGCTCTGGTGTAACCTGCTTCTAGTAAAGTGAATCCTGCTTGCATAAAGAACACTAAAATACCTGCAATAATTACCCATAAAAGGTCAACAATATTTGATAATTCCATTTTTTTTAAGTTAAGTTATTGGTTATTTTGAATTATAAATGATTAAAATAAAATGTATTAATACAAGTAAAAAGCTGTATAAATACCATAGTTTTGGTTTATATGACACTGTAATAGAAACTTAGTCACACTAATTATTAATTTTTTGTAAAAAAAAGTTATTATAAGTAACTATAATGTTAATTAACTCTATGTTTATAGAGGTTTAGGAGGGATAAAAAAACAATTTATTTAGTACAATTTCTGAAAGTGAAAAAACTAAAAAAAACATTTTTATATAATAGTTTAACATTATTTTCATAGTATCTGAAGTAAAAATAGCAAATAAAATAATGTTTAACAAAAAAAGCTAAATATTTAACAGATTAAAACATTGATTATTAGATTGTAAGAGTTTTTTTGATTCTTTTTATGATAAAGTGGTAATCAGATGTGTTAAGAAAAATACTATGTTTAATGTGTTTTATGGATTTTTAAATTAAAAAATATCATTATGAAAGTATTGTCTATTCATAGAATTTTATATTCTTATCATATATGAAAATACATGATAAGAAATAATATTATAGACTTATTTTGTTTCTTCAAAAAAAAAATTAAGAAACTATTAAAAAAATAATTGAAACAAATTAAGTGGGGTAGTGGTATTATTTTTACTTAGAAATAATTTCTATTTTTCTCCATCTTCCTCTAGAGTATGCAAAACCACCTTTTTCTGGTATTTTTCCGTTAGAGTGCGAATTAAACTGAATTTCTATTGTAGTTCCTTTTTGTAAACGAACATTTTTTACAGTAAAAGTGTGTGGTTCAAAATCTATTTTTGTTTCAGGGTTTTGTAATTGTTGTATTAATTTTCCGTTAACAATAATTTTATAGCTAGACTCTCCGTCTATTTCTTTTAAAGAAGTTAAAGCCAAATTGTAACATCCTTTTTCGCCATTAAAAACAGTAGTGGCCGCAGTATATTTATCTTTATGTTTTACAGCATTTAATGCTAATGTTTTTCTCTTTTTTTCTCTGTAAAACGGAACAACATTTTCTTTTTGTTTAAAATCAAAAGCATTAATAACAGTTTTTTGTTTTTGATTAGTTGTTGTTTTTAATGTATTGCAAGAAGTAAATAATGATAGTACTATAAGTGTAAAAAAGTAGTGTAATTTCATGAATTGTGTTTTTATGAAGGTGAAAAAAAATTAAAGACCTAGTTTTTTTCTATCTGAAGCATGTATTACTTTGTGTTTGTTCCAATAATCAGATTGTATTGTTTTTATTTTTGTTGCTTTGGTTACTAATTTTTTACCGTAACTATTAAGTGTTTCTTCCCAACCTAGTATGTTGTACGGAAATTGATTAGTAAACTGTATTGTAATTTTTCTATTTAAATTAGGGTATTCTATTTGGTAATAGAAAAATGAGTCTTTTTCTTCTAGTTTCGTAATGGCCTCGTAGGCTTTAATTTTTTTATGATGCAAACTTAAAAATTCCATTGAAGGTATTATGTTCATTTTTCCAATTGGTAGTTTTTTAGGAGAAATTCTTAACAAGTTCCAGATTTCGTCTTCTAAAACTTCTTTTTTTAATGATAATTTCTTGTCGGCATTGGTTTCAAAATAAGAATGAGATTCTATGTCAAAATTATTTTTATTGTTTACTTGCACATAGGTATTACCACACCATTCTTGTGCCGAAAAAGAAATTTTTAAAGCCTTTTTGTTTGTATCTATTGGTGAAAAAGAACTAGTCATTAGAGAATATGGATAAATTCCTGTGGTAAACTTTTTAACACTGTTTAGTTTTAATACAGGAATGTTTTTAGCATTATTGTGGTCTGCTTTTACTTGTTTATTGGGTAAAAAGTTTTCAGTAACAAAAATATGTACAGCAGTTCCTTTGTGAACTTCTCCGTATCTAACTTGAGAGAGTTGAAAAGATGTAATTTCAGCAGTACCCCTGTACCAATAGCTATTAAAACTTTGTTGCTGGTTTTTGTTTTTTGTTTCAGGGTGAGGATTACTACAAAATAATAAGAAAAAGTTAACAGTAAAAAGAATGTATTTATTTAATAGATATATCATAACTTAAAGGGTATTATATGTGTGTAAATTACAAAAAATCAATGTATAAATACATTAATTAATATCGTTTAAAAGCAAAAAAAAATCCCCGTAGATTTAATATCATCTATGAGGATTTTTAGTTTATTTATGTAGGTAATTATATAATTACTCTCCATCCGTAAGGATCTTCTACTTTATTTGTTTGAATATCTGTAATTGCTTTTTT
>CALHCK010000098.1 GCA_937936695.1 uncultured Polaribacter sp. | reverse complement strand
GCAGCAGATATAATTCCACCAGCATAACCACCACCTTCACCACAAGGAAACAAGCCTTCTATTTGTGTATGTTCTAAGTTTTCTTTTCTTGGGATATTTACAGGAGAAGAGGTTCTAGATTCAACACCTACTATATTAGCTTCATTGGTATAGTAACCGTGCATTTTTTGTCCAAATGCAGCAAACCCTTTTCTTAACCTGCTTCCAATAACTTTAGGTAATAAAGAGTGAAGCGGAGCAGATTTTAAACCAGGTTGATAAGAGGTTTCATTTAAATCAGTTGATAATTTTCCATCAACAAAATCGGTTAATCTTTGTCCTGGGGCAGTTTGTGACCTACCTCCTGCAAAAAAAGCAATTTTTTCTAAATCTTTCTGAAATTCTAACCCTTTTAAAGGTCCAAATTTCTCGTACTTTTTAAAATCTCTATCAATATCTAATTCTACAACAATACCAGAATTAGCAAACTTATTATTTCTACGAGAAGGAGACATACCATTTACAACAACCTCTCCGTTTGCTGTTGCTGCTGGCACAATAAAACCACCCGGACACATGCAAAAAGAATACACACCTCTGTTATTTACTTGGTGTACTAAACTGTATGCTGCCGCAGGTAAAAGTTCGTCTCTTTGCCCTGAGCAGTGGTATTGAATTTGGTCTATAATTTCTTGAGGATGCTCTACACGAACTCCCATTGCAAAAGATTTAGCTTTTAAAGCAATGTCTTTTTTATGTAGTAGCTCGTATATATCTCGGGCAGAATGACCAGTGGCAAGAATAACAGCATTTACCGTCATTTCTTTACCATCTTGTGTTTTAATAGCCTGTAGCTTGTTGTTTTTAACAACAAAGTCTGTCACTTTGGTGTCAAAAAGAACCTCTCCACCATACTTTATAATGTTCTCACGAATATTTTGTATAATTTTAGGGAGTTTATTAGTACCTATATGAGGGTGTGCGTCTATAAGAATTTGCTCTGTAGCACCATGATATACAAGGTTTTCAAAAATTCTTCTTACATCACCACGCTTTAAACTACGGGTATATAATTTTCCGTCAGAATAAGTACCTGCACCACCTTCGCCAAAACAGTAATTAGAATCTTCATTAACAATATGATCTCTGTTTATAGCTTTTAAATCTCTACGTCTGTCTTGTACATTTTTTCCTCGCTCTAAAACAATAGGTTTGTAACCTAACTCAATACAGCGTAATGCAGCATACATACCTGCAGGACCAAAACCAACAATATGAACTTCTTTAGCATTAGATACATCTTGGTAATTAAAAATATAATCTGGAGTTTCAGAAACTTTTTCGTTAATGTAAACGGCTACTTTATAATTAAAAATGATGTTTTTTTTACGGGCATCTATAGATTTTCGTAACACTTTTACTGCCGAAATTTCTTTTTCAGAAATATCTAATTGTTTAGCAGCCTTGTATAAAAGAATGTTTTCTTTACGTTCTTCTATTAAATTTACTCTAAGCTGAATTTCTTTAACCATAGTTGCAAAAGTATGGAAATTACCCCTGTTAAAAAACCTATAAAGTAAATGTATAATCAAAGGTGTTTTTTAATAGAACTTTTATTAAAATGGGTAATTGGTCATGCTGGTTTATTTATCAATTTTAAAAAGCATAATTTTGTCATCACCAAAAAAATATAATGCAACAAATTACCAATACAGTTTTAATGGTTAAACCGTTTAATTTTAGGTTAAACGAACAAACCTCAATAAATAATCATTATCAAAAAAAAATAGCAAACACTTTAGAGGCAACTATTAATAAAAATGCACAAAAGGAGTTTGATAATTTTGCTTTACTGTTAAAAAACAATGGGGTACAAGTAATTGTTGTAAATGATACTGATGAATTTAATACTCCAGATGCTGTTTTTGCAAATAATTGGATTTCTTTTCACCAAAACGGTACTGTAGCTATATATCCTCTTTTTGCCGAAAATAGACGTTTAGAGAGAAGAGAAGATGTGCTTGAAATTGTAGAAAAAGAAGGTTTTTTAATAAATGATGTAATCGATTATTCTGAGGCTGAAAATGAAGGCATATTTTTAGAAGGCACAGGAAGTATGGTTTTAGATAGAGTGAATAGAAAGGCATATTGTAGTTTGTCTGAAAGAACAGATGAAGAATTATTTATAGAATTTTGTGAAGATTTTGAGTACACTCCTGTAATTTTTAATGCCAACCAAACAATAAATAATAAACGAGAAGCAATTTACCATACCAATGTTATGTTGTGTGTAGGAACTACTTTTGCTGTAGTTTGTTTAACTGCTATTGATGATAAAAAAGAACGTAAAAATGTTGTAAAACATTTAAAAGAAGATGGAAAAAAAATAATAGAAATTACAGAAGAGCAGTTAACTAATTTTGCAGGAAATATGTTGCAAGTTTTAGGTAATAATAATGAATCTTTTTTGGTGATGAGTTCTGCTGCACTTAATAGTTTAACAGATTCTCAAAAAGCAAAAATTAATAATCATTGTAAAATAATAGCGACTCCGTTAACTACTATAGAAACATGTGGTGGTGGAAGTGCCCGTTGCATGTTAACCGAAATATTTTTACCTCAAAAATAGTCTATGAATTTACTACTCTTAGCTATTGCACCAATTACAATTGTGTTATTTTATATTTATATAAAGGATAAGTTTGAAAAAGAACCAATTAAAATTTTAACAAAAAGCTTTTTTCTAGGTGCTACTGTTAGCGTTTTAATAACAGCTGTTTTAAGTGCAGTTTTAGGAAATTTATTACCTGTAACAGATGTTAAAAATATTGGTCAGCAGTTTGTGCAAGCTTTTATTGTTGTGGCTTTAGTAGAGGAGTTTTCTAAATATGTAATTGTAAAATTGTATGCTCAAAAAAACAAAGAGTTTAATGAATCTTTTGATGGTATTGTTTATGCCGTTTTTGTTTCTATGGGGTTTGCTGCTTTAGAAAATGTACTTTATGTATTTCAGTATGGTGTTGCTACAGGAATTACAAGAGCTTTTACAGCGGTGCCAGCACATGCTGTTTTTGGAGTTTTAATGGGGTATTTTATGGGGAAAGCTAAGTTTTCTGAAAATAAATTTATATTAAATATTACAGGTCTTTTGCTTGCCACTATTTTTCATGGAGCTTATGATTTTTTCTTATTTATAAGTTTTATACCAGGGGTGTATATTGGCGCTTTTATATCTTTAATAATAGGTATAATACTTTCTAATAAAGCAATAAAAAAACATCAAAACGCTTCTATTTTTAAAGTGTAATTATTTTTTTAAAACTTCATCTATAATCACTCCGTTTGTACTATTCGGAGCTTCAATTTTTAATAAGTTGGCAAGGGTAGGGGCTATGTCTGTAATATTGTATCTTTTTGATGATTTTCCTTGCTGAATTCCATTTCCATAAAAAATAATAGGTACATGTGTATCGTAAGAGTAACCAGAGCCGTGGCTTGTACCTGTTCTGCCTCTAGTTAATGTAGATGGGTAGGGGATCAATAAAACATCTCCAGAAAACTTTTGATTATACCCATTTTGAAGTGAATTTAAAATGCCTGAAGAAAAATGTGTAGTTTGTAAAGTTCTTGCAGTAACTGCCTTGTAAATATTTTTAAAAGCAACAACTTCGTCTGCTAATTTTTGAGCCACTGTTGCTACTTCTAAATTTAAAGATTCTATAACTTCTTTGTTTAAAAATATTTGATAATTAGATATGTTTTCAATTAAATCAGATGATTTAAAATACTTAAGAGTAACATTTGTTAAAAAAGTATGTAGTGCTTTTGTATCTATATAATGAGCAGGTATTTTTAACGATTGTAAATATGCAGGTACATGAACAGCTGCATGATCTGCGGTTAAAAATAAAGTATAATTGTTTTTACCAATGTTTTTATCTAAAAACAAAAATAAGTCTGCTAAATCTTGGTCTAAACGTAAATAAGTATCTTCTGTTTCTATGGCGGCAACACCGTATTTATGCCCTACATAATCTGTAGAAGAGTAACTGATAGCTAAAAAATCGGTGTGTTTTTTACTTTTACCTAAATTTTCTCCTATAATTGCTGCTTTTGCAAAATCTGTTGTAAATGTATTTCCGGCAGGAATCGTTTTTAATAAACTAAAATTTCCATTAGTGTCTCGTAATTTTTTTAAATCCTTTGGAAATGTAGGAGATTTTTGACCGTTTAATTTACCTTCAAAAATGCTATTATCTTGTCGACTACTTTTGTAAGTAGTAATGTTGTATAAAGTATTCCAAGGAGTATTTAAATAACTATCAGCATGATTATTGTTGTTAAAATCGATAACCCATTTAGGAAGATTATTCATATAAAAAGAACTAGAAATCCAAGTGTTGTAATTGCCACCATCATACCAATAAGCAGCATTTGCTGTATGACCAGCAGGTAAAATTGCCGACCTATCTTTAATTGCAATACCTATAGTTTTACCCTGCATGTTTTGTGCTAAATGCAATTGGTCTGTAATTGTGGTAGATTGTAGCCTTTTAGGCGATTTTTGACCATGCTTACTATTGTTTCCAATAGTTTTGTAAGAGTTGTCATCTACACAATAAATAGATTTTTTTAAAAATTTATCGTACCAATTATTAGAAATTATACCGTGTTCACTAGGAGTTGTACCTGTATATATTGATGAGTGCCCAACAGCTGTGTAGGTTGGTATTAAATTATAATGAGCATTTTCTAGCGAAAAACCATTTTTTAAAATTCTATTAAATCCACCAGTAGTAAATCTGTCAGAAAAACGTGTTAAATAATCATAACGCATTTGATCTATCACAATACCTACAACTAATTTAGGTCTGTTTGTTTTTTTAGATTCTTTATTACATCCTAAAAAAAGAAAAAAACAGCATGTGTAGGTAAATAATTTAAATTTCATGAGTCTATAAAATTACGATAACAATCAAAAGTAATTATTTTTTATTTTGATGGGCTTAAATTAACAGGCTATTAATGATATTTTAATACTTTAGCATAAATTTTAAATAATGAATTACTTAGAACATGTTGGTAAGTATTTTTTAATGCTTGGACGCGTTTTTAAAAAACCTCAAAAAACAAAGGTTTTTTATGCAGCATTGTTAAAAGAAATAGAAGATTTAGGCTTAAAATCTTTAGGGATAATTATGTTTATTTCTTTTTTTATAGGTGGTGTAATAGCATTGCAAACAGCTTTAAATTTAGACAATCCTTTTATACCAGACTCTTTGGTAGGGTTTGCAGCAAAACGATCTATAATTTTAGAATTTGCACCTACCTTTTGTTCTATTATTTTAGCAGGTAAAGTAGGATCTTACATTACCTCTAGTATAGGAACAATGAGAGTTACAGAACAGATAGATGCATTAGAAGTAATGGGTATTAACTCATTAAATCATTTGGTGTTGCCCAAAATTTTAGCTACAATTTTTTTCTATCCTTTTTTAATTTCTTTAGGAATGTTTTTAGGGATTTTTGGAGGATGGGTTGCAGGTGTTTTATCTGGCTTATTTTCTGGAGTAGAATATATAGAAGGGGTGCAGTTAGAATTTAATCCGTTTCTATTGTTTTATGCTATTTTAAAAACGCTTGTTTTTGCTTTTTTAATTGCTACAGTACCCTCTTATCATGGTTATTATGTAAAAGGAGGTTCTATTGCCGTGGGTAAAGCAAGTACCCAGTCTGTAGTTTGGACAACAATTTTAATAGTAATTACTAATTATTTTTTAACTCAAATGCTTTTAACTTAAACAATGATAGAAGTAAATAATTTACACAAAGGTTTTGGAGATGTTAAGGTGTTAAAAGGTATTACAGCTACTTTTCATCCGGGTAAAACAAGCTTAATTATTGGGCAGAGTGGTTCTGGTAAAACCGTTTTTTTAAAATCATTAATTGGGTTGCATACTCCAGAAGATGGAACTATTTCTTTTGATGGACGGATAAATACCAAATTTACTGATGATGAAAAGCAACAATGGAGGCAAGAAATAGGAATGGTTTTTCAGGGAAGTGCTTTGTTTGATTCTCAAACAGTAGAAGAAAACATTATGTTTCCTTTAAAAATGTTTACCAAACAAACTAACGATGAAATGTTAGACCGAGTAAATTTTGTTATTAATAGAGTTAATTTACAAAATTCTAATAACAAGTTACCAGCAGAATTATCTGGAGGAATGCAAAAGCGAGTTGCTATAGCAAGAGCCATTGTAATGAATCCTAAATATTTGTTTTGTGACGAACCTAATTCTGGTTTAGACCCGCAAACAGCTATTGTAATAGATAATTTAATTCAAGAAATTACAGATGAGTATAATATTACAACTGTAATAAATACACATGATATGAATTCTGTGATGGAAATAGGAGAAAAGATAGTTTTTTTAAAAAATGGTAAAAAAGCTTGGGAAGGTAATAGTGAAGGGATATTTAAAACTGATAATGAGTCTGTTGTAGATTTTGTATATTCTTCTAACTTATTTAAGAGAGTTAGAGAAGCTTATTTAAACGAAAAAAAATAAAATAAAAGTCAAAAAAAGTTTGGTAGATACTTAATAACGTTATATATTTGCACCCGCTAAGGCAAATAATTGACCTGGTAGCTCAGTTGGTAGAGCATCTCCCTTTTAAGGAGAGGGTCCTGGGTTCGAGCCCCAGCCCGGTCACAAAGAGTTCTGTACATTGTACAGAACTCTTTTTTATTATACCTATTTTTATTATTTAAGAGTGTCTTTTTTTGAATAAATAGTTAACTTGTTTTCTTACACAGAAAAATATAATCAATAAAAAATGAAGAAAATTTTACTAGTAATACCGTGTCTATTAATAGTAACCAATATTGTGTGTTCTCAAACAAAAGAATGTACTAGAAAAACAAATTTTGGTGAAGTAGAAATATGTTTACCTAAAATAGAAGGGTATAAAGAATGTTATCTTGATCCGACAATAAAACAGATTGCAGATGCTACAGAAGTACCTGTTAACATGGTATTAGGATATTATTTAAATGACAAAGCTTTTAAGAATAAAGACAGTATAGTTTCTTCGGGATTTGATGATTTTTTTAAGTTGTATGGAACAAAACAAATTAAGGATTACAAAGCAAATGAATCAATTTTAAAAGAAACTCAAAAAGCTTTAGCAGGAAACTTTCTTTCT
>CALHCK010000097.1 GCA_937936695.1 uncultured Polaribacter sp. | reverse complement strand
GAAGCACAAATGCATCTGCTGAATCTTTTAATGCGAAAATCAAAGCGTTTAGAATGCAGTTCAGAGGGGTCAGAAATGTAGAGTTCTTTCTGTTTAGACTAACTCAAATTTTTGCTTAAACACAACTTTTGTTCTTGATCCGGAATATGTCAAAAACTCAGAAATCTTTTTAATAATAAAATAATATCAAAAAAATTAGCTTATACTAAACTAGCACATTGGTTTAAAGAGGTGGAAAAATCAAACTTCAAAGCATTTAATATCGTAGCAAACTCAATAGCTTTTAATTATCAATCAATACTAAACTATTTTGATAATCTAATTACAAACGCATCAGCAGAATCTTTCAATGCAAAAATAAAAGCTTTTAGAGCACAATTCAGAGGTGTAAGAAATGGAGAATTTTTCATTTTTAGATTAACTCAAATTTTTGTCTAATAACTGAGAATGATCCGTAATTACTCTAAAATTCTATTAGAATCGCTACTTGTTATAATTAAAAAAGCCTCATCAAAATGATAAGGCTTTTTTGCTCCCCCTCTTGGGCTCGAACCAAGGACCCTCTGATTAACAGTCAGATGCTCTAACCAACTGAGCTAAGGAGGAGTTTGCGACACAAAGGTTTGTGTTTTGCGAGTGCAAATATACAACTAATTTTAACATTTCAAAATATTTTTTTAAAAAAAAGTTTTATTTTTCTTTAAAAAATAAAACATCTTTTATTTCAATATTGTATTTTTGTTATTCTAGATAGCTTATTAAAAAAGGCAGAAACTACAATATGGATAAATTTTCGTTTTTAAACGCAGCACATACAGGCTTTATAGCTGATTTATATGATAAGTATTTGGTAAACCCAGATGCAATAGAACCAAGTTGGAGAAGTTTTTTTCAGGGATATGATTTAGCAAATGAAAATTATTCTTTCAAAGATGAAGAAACTTCTGTAGAAATACCTCAAGAAGTTCGTAAAGAATTTTTAGTTGTAGACTTGATTAATGGATACAGAACAAGAGGGCATTTGTTTACAAAAACAAATCCGGTAAGAGAAAGAAGACAATACAGCCCTAACTTAGATATAGAAAACTTTGGCTTAACTAAAGAAGATTTAGATAAAGAGTTTTCTGCAGGAGAAGTTTTAAGTATTGGTAAGGCAAAATTATCAGAAATAATAAGTCATTTACAAAGTATTTATTGCGATTCTATTGGAGTAGAATACATGTACATGCGTAATCCTGATAAGTTAAAATGGTGGCAAGATCGTTTAAATACAAACGATAATCATCCTAAGTATTCTGTAAATGCTAAAAAATATATTCTATCTAAATTAAACCAAGCAGTTACTTTTGAGAGCTTTTTGCAAACAAAATATGTTGGGCAAAAACGTTTTTCTTTAGAAGGAGGAGAAGCTTTAATACCTGGTATTAGTGTTGCTCTTAAAGAAGCAGCAGAAAAATACGGAGTTAAAGAATGTGTGTTAGGTATGGCTCACAGAGGGCGTTTAAATACCTTAGTAAACATCTTTAAAAAACCTGTTAGAGATTTATTTAGCGAGTTTGAAGGTAAAGATTTTGAAGATGATGATATTGATGGGGATGTAAAATACCACTTAGGTTTAACGTTAAGTAAAACGTATAGAGATGGTAACGAAATAAAAATGAATTTGGTGCCTAATCCATCTCATTTAGAAACAGTTGCCTCTGTTGCAGAAGGAATTACTAGAGCTAAAATAGATAGAAAGTATGATGGCGATTCTAGTAAAATATTACCTATTGTAATACACGGAGATGCTGCAATTGCAGGACAAGGTATTGCTTATGAGGTAGTGCAAATGGCAAACTTAAACGGATACAAAACAGGTGGTACCATACATATTGTTGTAAACAATCAGGTTGGTTTTACTACTAACTATTTAGATGCTAGGTCTAGTACATATTGTACAGATGTAGGTAAGGTTACTTTGTCGCCAGTGTTACATGTAAATGCAGATGATACAGAAGCGGTTTGTCATGCAATGGAAATGGCTTTAGAGTATAGAATGAAGTTTAAGGGAGATGTTTTTATAGATCTTTTAGGGTACAGAAAATACGGACATAACGAAGGTGATGAGCCTCGTTTTACGCAACCTAATTTATACAAAACAATTTCTAAGCATAAAAATGTAAAAGACATTTATGCATCGTTTTTATTACAAGAAGGTTCTATAGATAATGATCATTTATCTAAAATTACTTCTGATTTTAAAGGGATGTTAGAAAAAGAGTTTGATGAATCTAAAAAAGTAGAAACTTCTAAAGTAAAAGAGTTTATGGAGTCTACTTGGGAAGGTTTTGAAAGAACTGAATTAAATGATATGCTTAAACCTGTAGATACAGCGTATACTGCAGATAAGTTAAAAAATATTGCAAAAGTAGTTTCTACAGTACCAGAAGGAGTTAAGTTTGTAAGAAAAGCAGAACGTATTTTAAAGGGTAGAGCTAAAATGGTGTTTGAAACCAATGAATTAGATTGGGGAATGGCAGAGAATTTAGCGTATGGTTCTTTAATGGAAGAAGGATTTAACGTACGTATATCTGGACAAGATGTAGAAAGAGGTACTTTTTCTCATAGACATGCAATTTTAAGAGACGAGGTTACAGAAGAAAGAATTAATCTTTTAAACACAAATAAAGAAAATAAAGGGCAAATGTATATTTACAACTCTTTATTATCTGAATACGGAGTTTTAGGTTTTGATTATGGTTATGCCATGGCAAACCCAAATACTCTTACCATTTGGGAAGCTCAGTTTGGAGATTTTTCTAATGGTGCCCAAATTATGTTTGACCAGTATATTTCTGCTGCTGAAGATAAATGGAAATTACAAAACGGAATTGTTGTTTTATTACCTCATGGTTATGAAGGACAAGGTTCTGAGCATTCATCTGCAAGAATAGAACGTTATTTACAATTGTGTGCAGAAGATAATATGACGGTTGCAAACTGTACTACACCTGCTAACTTTTATCATTTGTTACGTAGACAAATGAAACGTAATTATAGAAAACCTTTAATTGTATTTACTCCTAAGAGTTTATTGCGTCATCCTAAAGTTATTAGTTCTGTAGAAGAATTAGCAACAGGAGGTTTTCAGGAGGTAATAGATGATACACTAAACCCAAAGAATGTTAAAAAATTGGTTTTTTGTATGGGTAAATTTTATTACGATTTATTAGAGGAAAGAGAAAATTTAGGTAGAGAAGATGTTGCTTTGGTTAGAATAGAGCAATTGTTTCCGTTACACTTAGATAAAATTCAGAAAGTAATAGACAGGTATCCAAATGTAAAAGATTATGTTTGGGCTCAAGAAGAACCAAGAAACATGGGGGCTTGGAGTTTTATGTTAGAGCGTTTAGATTTAGTAAAACTAAATGTTTGTTCTCGTAAATATTATGCAGTACCTGCAGCGGGTTCTAGTACAAGATTTAAAAAGAGACATAAAGCTGTTATAGACAGTGTTTTTAATAAATAAGTAAATGCGTTAAGGATTGAAACGGCATCCTTTTTATTTTGACGATAGGAAAAAATAAAAAGATATAGTGGAAAGCCTGTATAAACGCCCAAATAATAAAAAAAGTTTCAGATAAAAATAAAATAAGAAACCATGAGTGTTTTAGAAATGAAAGTTCCTTCTCCAGGAGAATCGATAACAGAAGTAGAAATTGCAACTTGGTTAGTTGAAGATGGAGACTACGTTGAAAAAGATCAACCTATTGCAGAAGTAGATTCTGATAAAGCAACTTTAGAGTTGCCTGCAGAAGAAAGTGGTATTATTACTTTAAAGGCTGAAGAGGGTGATGCTGTTGAAGTGGGTGCTGTTGTGTGTTTAATTGATACAAGTGCGGCAAAACCAGCTGGTGATGCAGCTCCTGCAAAAGCAGAAGCGCCAAAAGAAGAGAAGAAAGAAGTTGCTAAAGAAGCGCCAAAGGCTGCTACATATGCAACGGGTAGTGCTTCTCCTGCTGCTAAAAAAGTATTAGCAGAAAAAGGAATTAGTGCTTCTGATGTTAAGGGTACTGGTAAAGATGGTAGAATTACTAAAGATGATGCTGTAAAAGCGGTACCATCTATGGGGTCTCAACCAGCTAACGGATCTAGAGGAACAGAGCGTAAGAAAATGTCTATGTTACGTAGAAAAGTTGCGCAACGTTTAGTGTCTGTTAAAAATGAAACTGCAATGTTAACTACTTTTAACGAGGTAAATATGCAGCCAATTTTTGATTTACGTAATGAGTATAAAGAAGCATTTAAAGCAAAACACGGTGTTGGTTTAGGTTTTATGTCTTTCTTTACTTTGGCTGTTGTTAGAGCTTTAAAGTTGTTTCCGGATGTAAACTCTATGATTGATGGCGATTTTCAGATAAAACATGATTTTCAGGATATTTCTATTGCAGTTTCTGGTCCTAAAGGATTAATGGTACCTGTTATTAGAAATGCTGAAAACTTATCTTTTAGAGGTGTAGAATCTGAGGTTAAAAGATTGGCTTTAAGAGCTAGAGACGGACAAATTACTGTTGATGAAATGACAGGTGGTACGTTTACAATTACTAATGGTGGTGTATTTGGTTCTATGTTGTCTACTCCTATTATTAACCCTCCGCAGAGTGGTATTTTAGGTATGCATAATATTGTTAACAGACCAATGGCTGTAAATGGTGGTATTGTTATACAACCAATTATGTATGTAGCTTTATCTTACGATCATAGAATTGTAGATGGTAGAGAGTCTGTAGGATTTTTAGTAGCAGTAAAAGAAGCTTTAGAAAACCCTGTTGAATTGTTAATGGATAACAACCCAGCAAAGGCATTAGAAATGTAAGCAGCAATGTTGCATATAAATATTTAAAAAATCCCAAGTGTAAGCTTGGGATTTTTTAATACATAATTGTTGTAAATTTAAATTTACACATATCTTATACTATAATAAAATGTCTATAACATTACTTTCATCACCTTTACAAGGATTTACAGATTTTAGATTTAGAAATGCTTTTCATCATTATTTTGGTGGAATAGATACTTTTTATGCTCCTTATATTCGTTTAAATGGAAAATTAAAAATTAAGCAATCGTATCAAAATGATTTACAGCTAGACAATAATAATACGCTAGAAGTAATACCACAGGTAATAACTAATGATGCTGATGAGTTTTTATATGTTGTAAAATATATACAAAGTTTGGGGTATAAAGAATTGAATTGGAACTTAGGTTGCCCTTACCCGATGGTAACAAAATCTGGAATGGGTTCTGGTTTAATTTGTAACCCAGATAAAATTAATGAAGTTTTACACAAAGCGCATAACGAAACGGATGTGTTGGTGTCTATGAAAATGAGAATGGGCTATGAAAATGCTCAGGAAATTTTAGATGTTTTTCCTGTTTTAGATACTTACCCACTAAAAAATATTGCTATTCATGCTAGAATTGGTAAGCAGTTGTATAAAGGTCCTGTAGATTTAGATGCTTTTGAAAAATGTATTAGTAGTACAAAACATAAGTTGTATTATAATGGAGATATTACTAGTGTTGCTGCTTTTAAAAAAATACAAGAACGTTTTCCTGGTATCGATCATTTTATGATAGGTCGTGGTTTAATTGCAGATCCTTTTTTACCATCTATGATAAAAAATAATACCACAGAATATCCTGTAAATAGGTGGCAAATATTTAGTGAATTTCACGATACTATTTATCAGCAATACGATGAATATCTTTCTGGTCCTACACCTATAAAAATGAAAATGTTGGGATTTTGGGAGTTCTTTTCAGAGTCGTTTAGTAATCCTAAAAAAACGTATAAGGCTATAAAAAAAGCAAGTAATCCTAAAAAATATAAAGATGCAGTGGCATCAATTTTAAAAAATGAAATGCTTCTTAGTAACTAGTATTTGTATAATATTATAAACTAAAAAATCCTAAGCATGCGCTTAGGATTTTTCTTGATATATATTATTTGCATTAACTTTTAGTTATTGCTTCTATAATTTTTTCAGGATCTAGTCTTTCTGTATAATCTTCTGGAGCAAAGCTATAGATTATTTCTCTGTTTTTATTAACAATATAGGTTGCAGGCAACGGCAACTCGTATTCTTTGTTATTGTTATGCTTGTCTACATGTATGTTAAAAGCATGATAGATTTCTCTTAATTTTTCTGGTAATTGAAATACTAAACCTAATGATTTAGCATAGGTATTGTCAATATCACTTAAAACAGTAAAATCTAGTTCATTTTTTTCTGATGTTGTTAAAGAATTGTCTGGTGTTTCAGGAGAAATAGCAACCAAACCTGCGTTTAATTCTTTTAACTGAGGTAAAATATCTTGTAAAGCACGTAACTCTAAGTTACAAAATGGGCACCATCCTCCTCTGTAAAAAGATACTACTAAAAAATCTTCTTTAAAATCAGACAAAGAAACCTGATTACCAGAGCTGTTTGGTAAGTTGAAATTTGGTAGGGTATCTCCTTTTTTAGCAGCTTTTTCACTTAAAGCGCTTGCTTTTAAAGCTTGTGTGCTGTTTTCCATAACAGCCCAAATATCTGCTGGTATGTTTTGTTTGTTAGTAGCTTTTTTTTCGGCAAGAGTTTGTGATAAATTCATATAATAAAATTTAAAGATTCATGAAACAATTTATACAGGCTTAGTGTGAAAAAATAAAGATTAATTACAGTTATAAACGTTTTTTTTAATTTGATTAACACTTTTATTATTAGCTAAAAAATATACTATTTTCTATATTGCAAAAAAAAGCTTCAAATGTCAAAAAATCCTGAATTAGAACTTGCTTTACAATTTATAGATAAAACAGATAGAAATCTTTTTATTACAGGAAAAGCAGGTACAGGAAAAACCACTTTTTTACATAAAATTAAAAAAGATTCTTTAAAAAGAATGGTTATTGTTGCGCCAACAGGTGTAGCAGCAATTAATGCAAAAGGAGTTACAATTCATTCTTTTTTTCAGATGCCTTTTGGGCCTATTTTACCCAATCAAATAGCCAATACCAATCAGCAACGTAAGTTTTCTAGAACTAAAATAGATATTATAAAGTCTTTAGATTTAATTGTTATAGATGAAATTTCTATGGTAAGAGCAGATTTGTTAGACGGTATAGACCAAGTTATGAGGCGTTATAAAAATAGAAATAAAGTTTTTGGAGGTGCGCAAGTTTTAATGATTGGAGATTTGCAACAATTAGCTCCTGTAGTTAGACCAAATGAATGGAGTTTACTACAGCAACACTATAATACCGTATATTTTTTTAGCTCTAAAGCCTACCAAGAAGCCAACGTTGTTTCTATAGAACTAAAACATATTTACAGACAAAAAAATGAAGATTTTATAACTGTTTTAAATGAAATTAGAACAGATACACTATCAGAAAAATCAGAAAAAATTTTAAACAAACGTTACAATCCTAATTTTATACCTACCAAAGATGATGAGTATATTACGCTAACTACCCATAATAAAAGAGCAAATTTAATTAACGATTCTGAATTAAATAAGTTAGCTACCAAAAGCTACTTTTTTAGCGCAGAAGTAGCGGGTAAGTTTAATGAAAACTCGTACCCAAATGACGAGAAATTACAACTAAAAATAGGTGCTCAGGTAATGTTTATTAAAAATGATTCATCACCAGAAAAAAGGTATTATAATGGTAAAATAGGAGTAGTAACAGATATTACTAAAGAAAACGTAACGGTACAATGCGCCAACGAAATTGACGAAATTGTTACCGAAAGAGAAAAATGGGAAAATATAAGTTACTCTATTAACGAAGAAACCAAAGAAATTAAAGAAGATATCTCTGGTTCTTTTTCTCAAATTCCGTTACGATTAGCTTGGGCAATTACCATACATAAAAGTCAGGGTTTAACCTTTGAAAAAGCAATTATAGACGCAGAAGCATCTTTTGCACACGGGCAAACCTACGTAGCGTTAAGTAGATGTACATCTTTAGAAGGATTGATTTTAAAAACCCCAATTACTAGCAGCGCAATTATAAACGACACCACGGTAAGTGTTTTTAACGAAAGTGTAGAAGAAAATCATCCAGACGAAACGGTTTTAAACGAATCTGAAAAACAATTTCAATTAAATTTAATTAGAGAACTGTTCGATTTTCAACCATTTTTATACCCAACTACCCGTTTAATAGACATCTTTTATAAAAACCAAACAAGTATAAAAGGAGATGTAATAGACCATTTACAAACGATTAAAGATGATGGAGTAGTGGCGTTAATGAAAGTTGCAAACGGATTTAAAAATCAATTACAATTACTCTCAGAAAACAGTGTATTACCCGAAAATAGTTCTCAAATACAAGAACGATTTACCAAAGCTGTCAATTATTTTTTAAATCAAACTAAAACAAATATTCTAAAACCACTAAACGCTATTTCTTTTTCGTCGGACAATAAGGCGGTAAAAAAAGATTTCTCTAAACAATTTGATAGTTTGCAAGAAAAATTATTAGAAAAACTATTTGCACTAAATAAAATGACTAGTGGTTTTAAAGTACAAGACTATTTGCAAGTGCGTGCAAATGCCGTATTACAGAAAAAAGCACCCACAAAAACCAAAAAATTAACTTCTAAAAGAGACCCTATTTTAGCCTTAAAATTAAGAGAGTTAAGAGACAGTATTTCTAATTCGTTGTCTATACCACATTTTCAAATTTTTACGCAAGAAACCCTCTATGCTATGTGCGATGCACTCCCAAGAACAGAAAAAGAACTTTTAAAAGTTGCAGGAATGGGAAAAACAAGAGTAGCTAAATATGGCGAAGAAATTTTAGAAACCATAGAAAAATACTGTAAACAAAACGGTATCAACAAAAATAACGAACAAAAAAAAGAAGACAAAAAACCTACTAAACAAATAACTCTAGAGCTTTTTAAATCTGGCTTATCTATTAAAGAAATAGCCAAAGAAAGAAGTTTAACCGCAGGTACAATAGAGAATCATTTAGCCAGTTTTATTCCGTCTGGAGACATCGATATTTTAGAAATAATAGACGTAAAACGTTACAAGAAAATAGTTAATGAAATAGAAGGTGTAGAGTTTAAAAGCCTTACAGATTTAAAAGAAAAAGTAGACAAATCTTTTAGTTATATGGAGTTAAGAATGGTGTTAATGTCTATGGAAGCTTAATTTTGTTAGAAGCTATTTCCTGCTTTCACTACTCGCTTTTTTCGTGCCTCAAAAGAGCTCAAACAAACCGTTCAATCAGGGCTAAATGTGTTTGCAAACTATTTTAAATCCTTTAGCATTAACTGAATATTTTTATTTCCGTTCCAGTTATTTTCGTCTAAGGTATATGCAATATCAAAATCGTTATGTACATGCGAAATTTTATTACCTAAATTAAAGCCAATAGCACCAAAAGTTTGTTTATTATCACCCTGAAAAACATTTAATTTTAAGTGCGTTTTATCTGCTCCTACTTGTTTTCCGTAGCCATTGTCTCTAACACAACTAGATTTAAACACAGGATGCATATTTAAAGGACCAAAAGGTTCCATTTGCTGAATAATTCTAAAAAACTTGGGTGTAATTTCAGAAAGTTCTATCTCTGCATCAATTGCTATTTCTGGAGTTAATAATTTTTTATCAATAGTTTTAGCAACAACCTCTTCAAATTTATTTTTAAAATTCTCGTAATTCTCAGGCAATAAGGTTAAACCAGCAGCATATTTATGACCACCAAATTGTTCTATAAATTCTTCGCAAGCATGTAATGCATTATACACATCAAACCCCTTTACAGATCTTGCAGAAGCAGCTAATTTGTTACCACTTTTAGTAAAAACTAAGGTAGGTCTGTAGTATTTTTCTATTAATCTAGAAGCAACAATACCAATAACACCTTTGTGCCAATCTTCTTGATAGACAACGGTAGAAAATCTTGTTTCTTCATCATTATCAATAATCTGAATCAAGGCCTGATCGGTTATTTTTTTGTCTAAATCTTTTCTGTCTGCATTAAATATTTCTATATCAGCAGCAAAAGAAACTGCCGTGTCAAAATCCATTTCAGTTAATAATTCTACAGCATAATTTCCATGCTTCATTCTACCAGCAGCATTAATTCTAGGAGCAATAGTAAACACAACATCTGTAATAGTTAAAGTTGTTTTGTTTACTTGGTGTATAATGGCTTTAATTCCGTTTCTAGGTTTTTTATTAATTACCTCTAAACCGTAATAAGCCAACACTCTGTTTTCTCCGTTCATGGGTACAATATCTGCGGCAATTGCAGTAGCAACCAAATCTAAATACGGTATAAAATAGTCAATAGTTTGGTTTCTTTTAGTACCTAAAGCCTGAATTAATTTAAAACCCACCCCGCAACCACAAAGCTCGTCAAAAGGGTAATTACAATCTGTTCTTTTTGCATTTAAAACAGCTACCGCTTTCGGAATTTCATCTCCAGGTTTGTGATGATCACAAATAATAAAATCAATGTTTTTTTCTGTAGCATACGCTACTTTTTCTATGGCTTTTATACCACAGTCTAGAGCTATAATTAAAGAAAAATCATTGTCTTCTGCAAAATCTATTCCTGCATAAGACACTCCGTAACCTTCTGCGTACCTATCGGGTATATAAGTAGCAATGTTTAAGGTTAATGTTTTTAGGTAAGAAGCTACTAAAGATACTGCTGTAGTACCATCTACATCATAATCTCCATATACCAAAATTCTTTCGTTGTTGGCAATGGCAGTTTCAATTCTGGCAACAGCAATATCCATATCCTTCATTAAAAAAGGATTGTGTATGTCTTTTAAACTAGGTCTAAAAAAACTTTTGGCTTGTTTAAAAGTTTCTATGTTTCGTTGGCAAAGAATACTAGCCAGTGTATTACTAATTTGTAACTCGTTAGCAAGTTGTTTTACTTTTTCTTTATCTGGTAAAGCCTTTAATGTCCAACGCATTTTATAATTTGTTAGCTTTTAGTTATTGTGGTAGTGTATGTTTATAGTAATTTCTGCAAACTGTCTAAACATTTCCATAACACCACAATATTTTTCTACAGATAAATCTACCACCTTTTTAATTTTTTTCTCATTTAAATCGGTTCCCGTAAAATGGTAATCTACTTGAACTTTGTGATAAAATTTAGGATGCTCTTCCGTTAACTCTCCAGTAGCTTCAATTTTAAAATCATCAATATCTACTCTCATTTTTTTTAGTAAAGGAACAATGTCTAAACCAGAGCAACCCGCTAGAGCAGATAACATAAGAGCTTTAGGTCTGTAACCTTCACTTTTACCACCATTTTCTTCACCAGCATCTATAAAAAGATTGTGACCACTAGGATTGTCAGATTCAAATTTCATGTTTTCTTTCCAAACAGTAGTTATTAAATTTTTAGCCATATTTAAATTTTTTAAAAAGTATTTATTTACAAAAATAAGTACAATAATATATTTATTCTGTAAAAATAATGATTTGTGAAGATTATGTTAATTCTTAATAACTTGTTGATATTGTTAATAGAATTAAAGAATTATTTTTTTTGAGAAAGTGAAGTATTTCTATCTTTGTATAGATTTAAAATAAAGAACCTTCTCAAAGTAAATTGAGAAGGCATAAATTTTTAAGGTCCCCCAACCTTTAAAATTTCAGTATACCAAAAATACTAAAATAATTAGAAGAAAAAACCTAATTGCATAAAAAAAATCTATTAATAGATAAAGATGTAGTTAGGTTACTTTTTTTTAGAAATAATCTCACTTACTTTACTTTGTAAAATAGGAATAACACTAGTTGTAAACCAAGGGTTTTTGGTAAGCCAAAAACGGTTTCTTGGAGACGGGTGTGGTAGTGTAAAATAGGTAGGTAAATATTCTGAAAAATTACTAACTGTTTCTGTTAGTGTTCTTTTACCCTTGTCTTTTAAATAATAATTTTGTGCGTACATACCAATTAGCAGAATTAACTCTACATGAGGCATTTTTTCTAAAATTTGATCATGCCATTGTATTGCACATTCTTTTCTGGGTGGTTTGTCGCCAGATTTACCTTTTCCAGGATAGCAAAATCCCATAGGAATAATAGCAAATTTTTTAGTGTCGTAAAAATCTTTATCAGAAACACCAAGCCATTTACGTAATTGTGTTCCGCTAGCATCGTTCCAAGGGATTCCAGAATTATGTACTCTAACACCAGGAGCTTGCCCAATAATAACAATTTTAGATTTGCTATGAGCTGTAAGTACAGGGTTTGCGCCTAAGTCTAAATTAGGCTCGCAGAGTGTACATTTTTGTATTTCTGATAAAAGATTTTTCAAAGTTTATGCTTTTGTTTTTAAAGCTTCTCCGTTAAAAGATAATCCTTTAAAGTCTGTATTCATAAAATTTCTAATGTTTTGATGACTAGTACCAGCAGCGTCTTCTAAAACATTTTGGTAGTGCTCTCCAAAACAAAACAATGTTTCTTGTTTGGTAAGTTGTTGTGCTACTGCAAAAGCAAATAATTTACAAGAACCAGAGTTTTCGCCAGCATTGTTTGTAATATTTCCGTTTGTAAACGTAGTTGGCGTAAATGTATAATTGTCTTCTATTACTTGCATAGTGTCTGCAAATACAACAGATTT
>CALHCK010000096.1 GCA_937936695.1 uncultured Polaribacter sp. | reverse complement strand
AAGAAAAAAGCAAATGTTAGCTCGTATGAAAAATCATTTAGAAAAAACATACACACTTCGTTTTAAAAGAACAAGCTCTATATTTAAAGAAGATGTTCAGTTAGCAACACCAAGTAGCGGATCTGGTTCTCATTGGGGTAGGAGCACCGGAAAAGGGGCGATTTACAAAGATTTAAAAAGCAAGATATTAATAGAAGATATAGAGCAATTTAGTAAACGTTTTTTAATTTCTGATAGCTTACAACAAAATAAATGGCAAATGACTGCCGAAACAAAAAAAATAGGAAATTATACATGTTACAAAGCTACTATGGTATCAGTAGATAGAGCCATAGACTGGAGGTCTATTTTTAGACCTAAAAAAAACAAAGTAAAAGATAGTACACAAACAGTTTCTAAAAAAAACGATATTAAATTACTAAAAGTAACAGCTTGGTATACTCCTCAAATACCTATTAGCAACGGGCCTGATGTTTATTGGGGATTACCAGGGCTAATTTTAGAATTAAATGCGGGCAGAACAACAATGCTTTGTACAGAACTTGTTTTAAATACAAAAGAAAACATGGTAGTTAAGCAGCCTAAAAAAGGGAAAAAGGTAACCAGAGAAGATTATAATAAAATTGTAAAAATAAAGACAGCGGAATTAAAAGAACTGTTTAAGAATAGAAAAAGAAACCGAATTAGAGTGCATTAATACATTATTAAAACTAGCTATGAAAAAAATAATATTTATTACTTTTTTGTTTTGTACCATACTTGTAAACGGACAAGTAACCTATACTGGTACTGTAAAAGACTCTATAGGAAACCCTTTAGAAATGGCAAATGTTATTGCTTTAGACACTGTGGCCAAAAAATTTGCCAGTTATGGTTTTACAGATGCAAAAGGTAATTTTAAATTAGAGTTAGAAACTAACAAGGTATACAATATTAAAATTAGTTATGTTGGCTTTAAAAGCATTAGTAAGTTTATAAAAACAGGTGAAATAGCTGTAAATAATAGTTTTACTATGTTAGAAGATAATCAGTTAGAAGGAATAGAAATAGTAACTAAAATACCAGTAACTATAAAAGGAGATACTATTGTTTATGATGCAGATTCTTTTAAAAATGGTACAGAAAGAAAGTTAGAAGATGTTTTAAAAAAATTACCTGGTGTAGAGGTAAATGATGCAGGACAAATAGAGGTTGAGGGTAAAGTTGTAGAAAAAGTAATGGTAGACGGTAAAGAGTTTTTTAGTGGAGATAGTAAATTAGCCTCTAAAAACATACCTTCTAAGGCAGTAGATAAAATTCAGGTACTAAGAAATTACGGAGATGTAAACCAGTTAAAAGGAGTACAGAATAACCAAGATAGGGTAGCAATTAATATAAAATTAAAAGAAGGGAAAAAGAATTTTTGGTTTGGAGATATTACTGCAGGAGTAGGGCAAACACCTAATCAGAATTTGTATTTATTTCAGCCTAAGTTATTTTATTACAGTCCAGATTATACTTTAAATTTTATAAGTGATATTAATAATTTAGGAGATGTTGTTTTAACCAGAAGAGATCTTAGAAGTTTTGGAGGTGGTTTTCGTAGTCAAAGTCCGTCTAATGGTACCAATATAAATATTGGAGATACGGGTATTGGTTTTTTAACTGCAAATGCTAGAAATGCCAACCGAATAGAAACAAAATTATCAACTTTAAATTTTACATATTCACCTAATAAAAAATTAGATTTAAGTGGGTTTTTAATTTGGTCTGGTAATAGTAACGGACAACGAAGAGTTAGAGAAATAGATAATTTTAATATTGAAGATAACCCGAATACACCAGAAGATGAAACTGCTGTGGTACCAGATGATTTGGTAGATAATACAACAGACCAAACCAGTAATACAGCTTTGTTTAGGTTGGGAGCTATTTATAAAAAAAACATCAATAATCAGTTAAATTATACCGTAACAGGTCGTTTTTCTAATGAGTTTAGAACCGATGCAGTAAACTCTAGTGTGTTAAGTGATATCCTAGAAAAAGAAAATGCAACTCCTTTTAAAATCAATCAAAACTTGAGTTATTTTTATACAGCTAACGATAAAAATATTTTTGCTCTAGAATTAAAGCATTTATTACAAAACGAAGATCCTTTTTATGTTGCAAGTTTAGAGAATAATCCTTTTAATGATGATGAAGGTTTTGATGATGCCGCAGAAGTTCTGGGGCTAAATCAAGACAATTTGGTATATACTTTAGAGCAAGACAGAAAAGTAAAAACCAATCAACTAGATGCTAAATTAGATTATTACTATATTTTAAATAAAAAAAGTAACTTAAACTTTGTAGCCGGAAGTATTTTAAGCAAACAGAATTTTAACTCTAAGTTCTTTCAAATATTAGACAATCAAGAAATATTTGAGCCAAATCCTATAATTAATAACAACAATAATTTATCTACAGAAAATGATGTAGAATCTAATTTCTTAGATTTCTATACAGGATTAAGATATCGTTTAAAAACAGGTATTTTCACATTTACTCCTGGTGCCACTTTACATTCTTATACAGTAAATAACACACAACCAATTACTAATAAAATAGAAAATACTACGTTAAATTTGTTACCTGAATTTGAGGCTATTGCACAATTTAAAAAATCTGAAAGTTTACGTTTTAGATATAATAAACAGGTTAATTTTATAGATGTAAATCAGCTTGCTAATGGTATTGTAGCTAGTAATTACAATGCTTATTTTTATGGGAATGAAGCCTTGTTAAATGCTACATCAGACAATTTAAGAGTATCTTACTCTAGCTTTAATTTATATAATGGTACCAACTCTTATTTAAGAGTAAATTATAGCAAAACAGCTAATCAAGTAAACAGAAATGTTTTTTTTAGACCAGGTTCTGTAGTTTCTAGTAGTACAAGTATTAACTCTCCTTTTGAAAACGAAAACTTTTTAGCATTTACAAGTTTAGGTAAAAGATTTAAAAAATTTAGAACATCTATAGGTGGTAGTTTTTCTATAAATAAATTATTTCAATTTAGAAACGGGTTAGAAAATACAAACACTTTTCAAAATAAAAGTTTAAACACTCGTTTTAGTACCAATTTTAATAAAGCGCCCAACATAAGTTTGCGTTATAGAGTATCTTTCGGAAATCAAGAAAGTTCTATAAGATCGGGTGTTATTAAAACAGTAACGCACAGACCATCGGTAGATTTTGATGCCTATATTTTTAATTCGGTTACGTTTACTTCTGATTTCTCTTACAATAACGTGCTCAGAAATAAAGAAACAACGAACACATTTAGTATTTGGAATGCAAAATTAGCGTACAGAAAAAACAAAAATGCTAAGTGGGAATATGAATTGGTAGGAAACAACTTATTAGGTACAAATTCTGAAACAACAATTATTCAGGGGAGTGCAGCTATTGTAAAAAATGAAACCTTTATTTTACCAAGATTGATTAGTTTTAGAGTACGTTACCAGTTGTAATTTATAAAGATTTAGTTGCTGAAAAAATAAGAGTTTTTTTAATTTTAAAGAAAATACTTATTTAGTAATATATTTGTAAAAAACAACTTAATGAAAGTATTTGATGTAGCAATAATTGGAAGTGGTCCTGCAGGAGCATCTGCAGCAATAAAGTTAGCAGAAAAAGGGATTGCTACAGTAATTATAGAAAAAGAAACATTACCAAGATACAAAACTTGCGGAGGTGGCTTTGCTTACCGAGGAAGAAGAAAAATCTCTAAGTTAAATGAAAACTTACTTCCTGAATTAAAAACAGGATTAAAATTGTCTAAATTATTTTATGAAAATGAAAAAATTAGAAATTTTTTAATTAAAAAATACGGAAATAAAATTTATGAAGGTATGACTCAGATTTTAATGGGAGAAAAGACATACCCTAAAGATATAAGCAAACAAATTAAAAAGAAACTTAGAAACGCAATTTTTTCATAAAAATGAGTGCTGTAACTGCAAAAACATTTTTTCCTGCTTTTTTTAAAACACTAGGTATTTTATTTTTCTATATTTTTTTAGGATTGTTAATAGATAGTGTGTATGTAAAAGAGAGCTACAAAGATTTGCAATGGTTGGCAAATTTAATAATGGTAGTTGTATTTTCTATTACATTATTTAAAATGCCTCCCAGAATTAAAGAACAACTTATTTATGCAGTTTTAATTGGTTTTGTTGGAGAGTATTTGTTTTCTGTAGTTTTAAAAATGTATACATATAGATTGCAAAACGTACCTCATTATATACCTATGGGGCATGCTTTGGTGTATGCAGGTGTATTGTACTTTACAAAAACATCATATGCTAAAAATAACATAAAAATTATAGAAAAAATAGCAACGTTGCTAATTATAACGTATGCTACAACCTTTTTAATTTTTAAGTTTGATGTTTTTGGATTTGTAATGACTGCAGCTACATTAGTAATATTAAGAAACAAGCCAAGAGAAAGATTATTTTATTTAATAATGTATTTGGCAGTTGCTTATTTAGAGATTATAGGTACAAGTTATAAATGTTGGTGGTGGCCAACTACAGCATGGAATGTAATACCATTTTTACCAAGTGCCAACCCACCAAGTGGTATTAGCTTTTTTTATTTTTTATTAGATTTAGGTTGCTTGTATTTGTATAAAAAAAGACATAAAGTAGCTTGGTCTCGCATGAAAAATATACGACAAATTAGATTACATTTATCTAATCAATAAATAGAATAACGTTTATAAGCACACTTAAAATTATTTAGATGTCTATACGAGTTGCATCAGTATCCAAAAATTATAAAACACAAAAAGCATTAAATGCTGTTTCTTTTACTGCAGAAAAAGGACAAATTATAGGTTTTTTAGGTCCTAACGGAGCAGGAAAGTCTACAATGATGAAAATTTTAACAGGGTATATTAAGCCCAATGAAGGAAATGTTTTTGTTGATGATATTGATGTTTTAAAATATGCTATACTAGCTCAAAAAAAAATAGGGTATTTGCCAGAGCATAATCCATTGTATACAGAAATGTATGTTAGAGAATATTTACAGTTTCAAGCAGCTATTTTTAAGGTTGATAAAAGCCAAATAGAAGTTTGTATAAAAAAAGTAGGCTTAAGCTTAGAGGCAGGAAAAAAAATACATCAATTATCTAAAGGATATCAACAAAGAGTAGGGTTAGCTGCAGCAATATTACATAATCCTGAAGTGTTAATTTTAGATGAACCTACTACAGGATTAGATCCTAACCAATTAGTAGAAATAAGAGAATTAATTAAAGATTTAGGTAAAGAAAAAACAGTGCTATTTTCTACTCATATCATGCAAGAAGTAGAGGCGGTTTGCGATCGAGTAATTATTATAAAAAAAGGACAGATTTTAGTAGATAAAGAGTTGGCTGAATTAAATAAAAATAATTTACAAACTATAACGGTAACTTTTAATAAAGCTGTAAATGAAGGCTTGTTAACAACATTACCAAATATTGCTACTATTGAAAATAAAACAAAAAATTCTTGGAATCTTAGTTTTAAAACTACAGAAGATATGCGTGAACAAGTTTTTGATTTTGCAGTACAAAATCAACTTAAAATATTAGAATTAAGCATGCAAACAAAAAGCCTAGAGGCATTATTTAGAGAAATTACTAATTAAAATTATTTAGTAAGATATAAATAAGCCTCTAAAAGGGTAGGGAATACAAGTTTACTACCCGCTTCTTTTAATTCGCTTTCGGAGTATTGTGTTAAAATACCTATAGGAATCATACCTGCAGCTTTTGCAGCTTTGGTTCCGGTTAAACTGTCTTCAAATATCCAAATATCATTAAAATCATTTTTGTTAAAACCTAAGGCATTAGCAAGTGTTATGTAGGCTTCTGGGGCAGGTTTTGGTTTTTTGTAATCTTCAACACCAAAATAGGTATTAAAATCTAAATTTAAGTGATGAACACTATTTTTTAAAAATTGTCTAGTAGCATTACTAGCTATTCCATAAGGAATTTTTTTAGTAGTTAATAAAGCTGTAAACTCTCTAACACCAGGTAATAATTTAGGCACTGTAAAGAATTTATCTAAATGAATGTCTTTTAACTTAAATAAATCTTCAGTTCTATCTTCTTTACCTATAACACTGCAAAAATAATTAGCAATTATCATAGGAGATTTACCTGATAGACTTTTAGGAAAAGGAGCTATTTCTTCATTAAACAATTCTTTAAAAGCACTTTTCCAAGCTTTACCATGGCTTTCAAAACTGTGTACTACAACTCCATCAAAATCAAATAAAAAACCTTTAGGCAGTTTCATTAACTACTATTTTAGCGTTTATTAATTCCGTTAAATACGGGTTTAAAAATTTGTTTGTTGGGTCTAATTCAGCTCTTACTTCTTTAAAAGCCTCCCATTTAGGATATATTTGTTGTAACTCTTTATCTTTTGCAGCAAAACGTTTACCCCAATGTGGTCTACCACCGTGTTTTATAAAAATATTTTCTATGGTTTTAAAAGCTTCATAAGTATCTGCTGTAGCAGCATTTCTAGAAACACAACCCATGGTAACTGTATCTTGTTTGTAAGCATAGCTTAACCAAGATTTGTCTTCGTACACAAAACGAACATCCATAGGAATATGAATAAAAGATTTGTTAGACCATTTGTTTATTTCTGCTTTTAATTCTTTAAAAACTTCAGGAAATTTATCTAAGCTAACAGTCCATTCTGCTAGTTCTAATGTAGATCCTCTAGATTTTGTAACTGTAGCTTGGTACAATGTACCTTTATGTTCTTTTTTAGAACTAAAAAATCCTTTGTAAAGTAGTTTGTTTGCAATGGCTGTTATCCAAGGAAAAATATGTGTGTATTTATATAAAATTTTAGAAGCAGTTCTTCTGTGTTTTAAATAATCTGGACCTAAGTTTTCTATAACTTCGGTGTCAGGGTCTATTTTATCCCCAGTAATAACATATCCTTTATTGGTATGTGGTAGCCATAACACTCTTAAAAAGTCATGTTTTTTTAATCTACTTTTTATTTTAGGTAACCATTCTTTATCGTCTTCCGGACCTTCTTTTAAATGTAAAGTATAAGCAGGTTCGCATTGAAAAGTAATGGTAGACATAACTCCTAACATTCCTAAAGAAACTCTAAGAGCATCCATTAACTCATCATCTTTAGTTACCGTTTTTACGCTACCATCTGCAAGTACTAAATCGCAAGAAATCATATACTCACTTAATAATTTACCGTTAGTACCATGCGTACCTGTAGCAAGTGCACCACCAATTGTAATGGTGTTAATATCAGGTAAACAAGGTATACACCATCCGGTAGATTCTATGGCTTCTAAAAGTTCTCCTAAAATTAAACCAGATTGAACAGTAATTGTTTTTTTATCATAATCAAAAGAAACAATTTTGTTGTATGTAGTCATGTTTATTAAAGCATCTGTACCTGCGGCAATGTCTGCAGAAGATTGTTTGCTTCCAAAAAAACGAATCTTTTTATTACTTGCAACTACGTCTTGAAGTTCTTCTTGAGAGGTAATGTTGTACATCGTTTTATAGTTGTACTTTAAGTTTTCATTCCAACTAACCCAAGTTCCATTGTTGTTTTGTTTCATGTTTCGTTTTTTTCTTTAAACAAAAGTACAAAATATTTTTTTGAACTCTAGTTTTTAACAGTTAATTAAAATTATATTCGTTTTATACCTTCTTAAAAGTAGTCATAAACTATTAGTATGCTTACAAAAAATGCAATTGATTTTTAGTTGTTTTTACTGATTATCAATATTTAATTCAACTTAAAATTAATTTGTTTGCTTTCTAGTGTAGACAGTAATTCATTAGAAATATGAATTTTTGTATTTCGGCTAGGTAAACTAACTTCAATTTTTTCAGCTTCATCCCAAACAGTAAAATTTAAAGACTGCTTACCAGGTGTGTTTTTTAATATGGCTTCTAGATTATTTATGGTGTCTGGAGTTATTTCTTGTAAAGAGAGTTTAATTGTTATTTTTTTACAAAGCTCATCCATGATATCGTGTAGCAATTTCATTTCTGTAAATTTTAAACGAGGCTCCCCTGCAATTCCGGTTTCTTTGTTTGTCCAACCAGGTTGAATTGTACATCTAACAAACAAAAAAGAATTAGGTGTTAAAAAGTGTTTCATTTTTAAGTAATCTTCACCAAAAATTCTAAATTCATTACTATCTCCATAATCTTCTATGGTAAACATAGCCCAACCTTTTCCTGCTTTAGAAACTCTGTGTTGTACGTCTGTAATAATACCAGCAAAAGCCATATTCATACCAACGTATTTGACTAAATCTTCTTTAAAATATTTTAATGAAGCATTGCAAAATTTTAATTCGTTTTTAAAATCATCTAAAGGATGAGCAGAAATGTAAATACCTATTACTTCTTTTTCTCTAGATAAAAGTTCCATAGTACCCCAAGTATCACATTGCGGAATGTCTGGCTCTGGAAACTGTACATTAGAAGCCTCACCAAACATAGAAACCTGAGAAGAATTTTCGTTTTCTTGAAACTTGTTTCCAAATTTCATGGCACGTTCTAAAAAAGTCAATCCTTTTTCGTCTTCAATAAAATACTGAGCTCTATGGGTTTCTGTAAAAGAGTCAAACGCACCTGCTTTAATTAAACTATCAAAAGCTTTTTTATTAGCAGCTCTTAAGTCTACACGTTTTGCTAAATCAAAAATAGAACTATAATGTCCGTTTTCTTCACGCTCTTTAATAATGGCAACCACGGCAGCAGACCCTACACCTTTTACGGCCGCCATACCAAAACGAACAGCTCCTTGTTTATTAACAGAAAACTTTAAAAAAGATTCATTTAAATCAGGACCTAAAACTTCTAATCCCATACGCTTACATTCTTCCATAAAAAAAGATACCGATTTAATATCGTTCATGTTATTAGAAAGTACAGAAGCCATATATTCTGCAGGGTAGTGCGCTTTTAAATAAGCTGTTTGATAAGCGATCCAAGCATAACAGGTAGAGTGACTTTTGTTAAATGCATAACTAGCAAAAGCCTCCCAGTCTTTCCAGATTTTTTCTAATTTTTCTTCGTCATGTCCATTGTTAGAAGCCTGTTTTATAAATTTAGGCTTCATTTTATCTAGAACTGCAATTTGCTTTTTACCCATTGCCTTACGCAAAACATCGGCTTCACCTTTGGTAAAGTCTGCTAATTTTTGCGATAAAAGCATTACTTGCTCTTGGTATACAGTAATACCGTATGTTTCTGCCAAATATTCTTCCATGGCAGGTAAATCGTATTCTATTTCTTCTGTACCGTGTTTTCTATTAATAAAAGACGGTATGTACTCCATAGGTCCTGGTCTGTACAAGGCATTCATAGCAATTAAATCTGCAAAAACAGTTGGTTTTAAAGAACGCATGTGTTTTTGCATACCAGGAGATTCGTATTGGAAAATACCAACCGTTTCTCCTCTTTGAAAGAGTTCGTATGTTTTTATATCATCTAAAGGAAAATTTTCTGGATCTAGTTCTTTATCATGACGGGCTTTAACAATTTTAACCGTATCTTTTATTAGCGTTAATGTTTTTAAACCTAAAAAGTCCATTTTTAACAAACCAGCAGATTCTACCACAGAGTTGTCAAATTGGGTAACGTACATATCAGAATCTTTGGCTAAAGAAACAGGTACATAGTTGGTAATATCTCCAGGAGTAATAATTACACCACAGGCATGTATTCCTGTGTTTCTAACAGAGCCTTCTAAAATGGTAGCTTTGTTTATGGTTTCTGATGTTAAATCGTTACCAAAAGACATGTTTACCAACTCATCTACAAGCTGTTTTTCTTCTGCTCTTAATCCTGCAACTTTACCTTTACTTTTTGGGTCGTCACCAAAAATATTTTTTAATTTAATACCAGGTATTAATTTGGCAATTCTATCTGCCTCAAAAAGCGGTAAATCTAACACCCTAGCAGTATCTCTAATAGAAGATTTTGCAGCCATGGTACCATATGTAATAATCTGTGCCACTTGGTTGGCGCCATATTTGTCTATTACATAATCCATAACTCTACTACGGCCTTCATCATCAAAATCAATATCTATATCGGGCATAGATACACGTTCAGGATTTAGGAAACGCTCAAAAAGTAAATCATATTTAATGGGGTCTATATTTGTAATCCATAAACAATAAGCAACTACAGAACCTGCAGCAGAACCACGACCAGGACCTACAGAAACATCCATTTTTCGGGCTTCTCTAATAAAATCTTCTACAATTAAAAAATAACCAGGATATCCTGTTTTTTCAATTACTTCTAATTCAAAATCTAAACGTTCTCTTATAGATTCTGTGATTTCTCCATATCTAATTTTGGCACCTTCGTAGGTTAAATGTCGTAAAAAGTTATTTTCTCCACGTTTACCTCCATCTTCTTCATCTTTAACGTCTTTAAATTTTTCGGGTATGTCAAAAGCAGGTAATAAAACGTCTCTGGCAAGTGTAAAAATTTCTATTTTGTCTACAATTTCCTGAATATTAATGATTGCTTCAGGAATGTCTGCAAACAAGGTTTTCATTTCATCCGAAGATTTAAAATAATATTCTTCGTTAGGCAAACCGTATCTGTAGCCTCGTCCTTTACCTTTTGGTGTCGCTTGTTTTTCGCCATCTTTTACACACAATAAAATATCGTGGGCATTGGCATCTTCTTTTTGTAAATAAAAAGTATTATTAGTAGCTACAATTTTTACTTGATGCTTTTCGGAGAATTTTAGTAAAGATTCATTTACAATATTTTCGTCTTGTTGATTATGACGCATCAACTCTATGTAAAGGTCGTCTTTAAATTCTTGTTTCCACCAAAGCAACGCGTCTTCAGCTTGTTTTTCTCCTTGATTTAAAATTTTACTAGGTACTTCTCCATAAAGGTTTCCTGTTAAAACAATAATATCTTCTTTGTATTTTTTTATAACCTCTCTATCTATTCTTGGTACATAATAAAAACCATCTACAAAGGCAATAGAAGACATTTTTGCCAAATTATGATACCCTTTTTTGTTTTTTGCTAGCAAAACAATTTGGTAACCGTTGTCTTTTTGAGATTTGTTTTTATGGTCTTCACAAACATTAAATTCGCAACCAATAATGGGTTTTATAGGTGTTTCGGCAGATTTATTATGATTTAAGACAGCGCTAACAAAATGAAACGCAGCCATCATATTTCCGGTATCTGTCATGGCAACTGCTGGCATATTATCTTTAGCGGCAGCTTTTACAATATTACCAATTTGCATGGTAGATTGTAATACAGAGTATTGAGTATGATTGTGTAAATGAGCAAACTTTACATCTTTAAGTTCTGCTAAACCAACAGATGTAGATTTTGCAGCAGAGGTGTCTTTTAGTTTGTCTAAACGTTTGCGAATTTTATCGCTTTCTTTTTTTAAATTAATGTGTTGTAAGCCAATTACCTGAATTGGTTTTGGGTTGGCTTCAGAGAAATTTGTAAAATAATCATCGTCTACATCTAATTGCTCTTTTGTGTATTCTCTTAAACGAATTAATTCTAAAAAACAACGTGTAGTTGCTTCAACATCGGCGGTAGCATTGTGTGCTTCGCCAAAGCCTGTGCCAAATAAATGATTGTGTAACTCGGTAAGTGTAGGTAGTTTAAATTTACCACCTCTACCACCTGGTATTTTACACATAAAAGCTGTTTTTTCTGTACAGGTGTCTAAAAGTGGTAGTGTTGTTAAATTGTTTTCTACACCTAATCTGTGAAATTCACAACCCATTATATTAATATCGAAGCCTACGTTTTGCCCTACAATAAATTTTGTTTTTTGTAATGCTTCGTTAAATAGTTGTAAACCTTTGTTTAAAGGTATTCCTTGTTCTTCTGCTAATTCTGTAGAAATACCATGAATTCTTTCGGCATCAAAAGGAATATTAAAGTTTTCTGGTTGTATTAAAAAGTTATTATGTTCTATTACATTACCCATAGCATCATGCAATTGCCATGCAATTTGTATACACCTTGGCCAGTTGTTTGTGTCTGTAATTGGGGCGTTCCAACTTTTAGGTAAACCAGTGGTTTCGGTATCGAAAATTAAGTACATAAAA
>CALHCK010000095.1 GCA_937936695.1 uncultured Polaribacter sp. | reverse complement strand
CTGTATTTAAATCATTTATTAAAGTATCATATAAAGTAATTCTTTTTTGAGCACCAAAACCAGAGAAATATGCATTTGCTTTTGTGGAGCGTTTAGAACCATCAATCACAAAAATATTATTAATTGTAAAACCTACTTTTTTAGCATATTTTTCTATTGCTGTTTTTAGTTCGCCATTTTCTAAGGGAGTTTGTTTGTTAAAAAGAGGAACTATTAATTTTGTATAAAACATATTTAAAAACAATGAAAATACAGCAACTAATCCCCATGCATAAATCCAAAAATTTTTACCTGTGTATTCATAAAACAATATAAAAAGAGATAATATACCACCGCCTAAAATAACTCCCATAAAAAGGCTTTTTAATTTATCTAACCAAAATGTTTTTTTTGAAGATTTATTAAAACCAAACTTTTCTTCAATAGTAAATGTATTGTAATAAGAAAAAGGAATTGAAATAATTTCTGAAATAAACATAATGATTCCAAAGAAAATTAAAGCGACAAGAATTGAATTATTAGTATAGTTTCTTGCTAGAATATCTATATGTTTAAAACCATCAAAAATAAAGAAAATGAGTGTAAGAATAATTTTAATAAACCCAACAAGATTAGAAAACTTAGCGGTTGTTTTTTTGTATTCTTGAGATTTTTTATAAGCCACCTCATCGTAAACATCTTTTAATGAATCTGGAATTTCATCATCAAAATGTTTTTCATTTAAAGAGTCTATTATTTTATCAAAAATAAAATTAAGTATTAGTATACTTATAATTGTGTAGAATAGAGTAGTGGGGTTCATATTTTAATTTTCTGTGAGTAAATATATTAAAACTACTCATTAAATAAGTTTGATTATAGTATAAACAAAAAAAAACGACCAATCGGTCGTTTTTTTTACTTGTAAAATATGTTTTACTCTATAATTATTTTTCTTGAAATTTTACCTTCATTCGTAGTTGCATCAACAATATAAACACCAGTAGGTAATTTTTTAGAAATTTGTAACGTCAATTTATTTTGCTGTTTATTGATTTTCCAATTTTCAACTTCTTTACCTAGAATTGAGAATATTTTTACATTATTAATGATGATATTTTCATCATTATTGATAACTAAAGACTTATTACTATTATCTATATAAATTTTTGTAATGCTACTAAGTACGCTATCTTCAGTACTAAGAACGTTATTTTTAGCAAATGTTAATACAAAACGTTCAGAATACGTACCAGTTGTTAAAGATATTTTTGCCTTATCATTAATAATATCATAAGATGTACCTGTTAATTTATCTGTGATATATACATTTTGATTAATGTTTTTCATTTCATCAATCTGTATTGTTACATCTCCGGTATTACCCATTACTATTTCTAATGGTACTTCTAAATCATCTGTGATATTTTGTACACCAGCAATTATATATTTTACATCATCTGATGGAAATTTCCAATAAATATCTGTGCTACCTACATCAAACATTTCGGCATCATATCCTTTATCATAACTAAAAGATGTAAACTCACTAAAAGATGTAGCTATTTGTCTGTGATAAGTGTTGCTATCATCGGCATCTGTAAAGTCCATACCTAATTTAATAACAGGTAAGTCTTTAATATTATTTAACGCAGATTTCTTACTTTTTGTTTTCAAAAAAATAGACTCTGTTCCCTCAGGTATATATTCTCTCTGACTATTATTAAATGTAATTGTACCACCAGCATTCTCATTACCTTGTATAAAGAAACCTTGTCCTATAGCTATATATGGTGTTGGTTCTGTATATACAATGTCTGAACCGCCAACATTAGGAGCACAAGTTATTTGTCCATCATCCTGAATTCTTAAATAATCAATTTCTATAGGATTTGTGTCAATAGACTCAAAAGTAATGTTACTACCTGTTACAACACATAAATTAATTTCTTCAGTTTCAAAAGCACCACTAGTAGCCGGAAAAACATGATCTAATACTGTTACATTATTTTCTTTAATTCTTAGTGTTTTAGAAGAATTAGCGCTATATCTAATTCTTAACGTATCTAAACCATTAGGTATGTTTCTAAACACTAATTCTTCATTTACTCTACTTAATGTTACTGAAGTTGCATTTAAATCTGCTCCAGGACTTGGAGTTGTGTCTGCAGCTTCTTCAGCTTCTAACACTCTATTTACACCACCACCAGTAGCAGATCTAGCAGTAACACCTAAAGCAATAGTTCGTGTTGCATATCCTCCAATATATCCTGCAAAAAAATGTCCTTGATTAGGGGCTCCTGTAGTACTAACTTCTCCTGCATGTTCCCAAAAATACAAAGTACCTGTTATTGTATTTGTATTATCTTCTATAAATTCTTTTACACTAATAGCAGAACTATAAGGGTTTGCTACTAAATATTGTTCACCTGCGGCTACTGTTGTTGTTATGTTTCCATCTTTAGGTGTACCTAAATAAGTATAATTTTGAGCTCTACCTGGTCCTTTAAAAATAAATCCATCGGTATTAGGTATAGTACCTGTACTAAATTTTTGTACCCAATTAGATCTATTACCGTTACTTGCAGCAAATGTATAAATCCAATACTCTGCTAATGAAATAGGGTCAGATGTGTTTCCGTCAAAACCTCCAATCCAGTTAATATCTTTAGCTATGTCAGTATTAATTACTCCATTAAAATTTGTTGGATTTGTACCATCTTTTAAAATATCTGCTACAGTATAAGTAGTTGCAGAAGCACTACTTTTTACAGGAGAACCAATATAGTTGTATCTAAAAATACTTGGTACATTAGAATTTTGATCTACCAATAATCTTCCGCCACCTGTAACTAAAGTAGCGTTAGTATGA
>CALHCK010000094.1 GCA_937936695.1 uncultured Polaribacter sp. | reverse complement strand
TTCTGGTAAAAATTGCTCTAAAACAGCTAATTCTGCTAATTCTGGTGCAGCCAAATCTTCTCTTTCTTGCTTTACAAAAATAGCAGCACTATCTTTTCTCTGTTTTACTTGTTTCTGAATAATTTTTATTTCTTGTTCTTCAGTTAATTCTTCTTTAGAGCCTGTTTCAGTTTTTGCCAATAAAAAGGCAGATTTTACAGCTCTTAATGCTTGTAAAGCTACTGTATCTTTAGCTTTCATAGCCTCTTTTAACTTTTCCATTACTTGTTTTTGCAAACTCATCTTTAATATTTTAAATTATTATTTTTTTGTTTTTTTTAGATATAGTACCTGCTGACTATAATCTATTATAGCTTTACCCTTTTGTAATATATCTGCACCAATAATACCATCTACTTTTTTTGCTTTGTGTTGAGTTAATGCACTATTAACATGAGACAAATCAAACAATACTAAATCAAAACTAGTTGTTTTCCATTTATCAATTTTCAAACTATTATCTTTAGATAATTTAGTTTCCATATTTATGGCACCAGCTCCTGCAGCTTTAGTTTCTGTTTCTTCGGTAACTAATTTAAAGTTTTCTACAGCATTTAGGCTTACACAAGAATTAGAAGCTCCGGTATCTAGAATAAATCTTCCTTTAATTCCATTAATTTTAGCTTTTAACTCTAAATGATTTGTTGCTATTTTTTTTAGCTTAATTTTAATGTATTTGTTTTTCTTTAAAATCTTCTCTAAACGCTTCATCTACTATTTTTCTTAATTCAAAAATACAATTTATAAAATTTAAAGAATACTATCTAATTAGAATTTCTTGCAAACATTCTTTATATTCTTTGTATTCTGTGAGATTATGATGTGTACCTTTTTTAAGTAACACATATCTATTTTTTTTTAATGAAGATAGTTTGATTAGCGATAAGGATTCTTTAAAAGAAGTAGTTGTATCAGCATCTCCATGAAAAATAGTAATAGGTGCTTTTACTTTAACAATATCTTTATCCGTATTAAATCTATATTTTAATAAAAAAAGAGGTGCCCATTTATTATAATATCTTACAGCCTTTTTAAAGTTATAAAAAGGAGCTTCTAATATAAGTTCTTTAGGATTATATAAAGCTGCTAACCTTGTAGCAAAAGTACTACCTAAAGAAAAACCATAAACAACAATCTTGTCCTCATCATAACTTTGTCTTATAAAATTATATACCGCTGCTGCATCTGCATACATTTTTTTTTCATTAAACACACCTGTGCTTTTTCCGTAATTTCTGTAATCAAAAACCAATACATCGTAATCGTATTTTAAAAAATAAACAACCCTTTTACCCCAAGTAATTAAATTCCATTTGTTACCATGACAAAATAAAACGACTCCTTTGGTCTTAGATTTCTCTACAAAATATTGTATAGCATTAATTTTATTATTGCCATCTGTAGGAATAAAAACTTCTTTATATCTTTTATCAAATTTAAAAACATAGTTTTTGTCTATTTTCTTTCCGTTTTTAAATATTAACTTCTCTTGAAAAAAAAATAGTAATATTAAAAAAAGTAAGGTAATACTTAATACAATTGCTATTAAGAAAATAAAATTCATTTACACTAAATTTAGTATACTAAACTACTCTTTTTTAGTTTACAAAAAGAAGTTTAACAGTTACAAAATTGTTTATAATTTAATAATTTGTTATTTTTAATTATTAAAAGATATATAGACATGCAAATTACAAAACGATTAGAAGATGCACTTGTAAAATTGTATAATGCATTTCATAATAATAGACTAAATCCTGAGGATTGCACTGCTTGTGCTGTTGGTAATATTCTAGATAATCATGATAGTTGGAAACATTTGTCTGATAAACATGGATCTTTACAACTGAATTATATAGGGCAAGTTCATCAAAATTTAGGACGTAAGTTTAATGGGTATACTCCTGCTGAATTGTTACAGATAGAAAAAGTTTTTCTAGATGCTTGTGGTTTTAAAACTCCTTTGTGCCATTACAATCCTAAACCTATAAATCCGACTGAAAGCGATAATTTATTTAATGGTCTTTCTGCTGTAGTAGATTTGTTGTGTACTTTAGATAAAGTAGATAATGTTATGGATTACTCAAAACTTTTTGAACAGGAAAACGGAGAACCTGTATACCATTTAGAAACATTTTTAACATAAAAAAAGCCGATTCATTAATTATGAATCGGCTTTTTTATAAAAGAATAATCTTATCCTCCAAAGTCATCAAAACGGATATTCTCATCCGAAAGACCAAAATCTTCTCCCATTTTCTGAACTGCTTTGTTCATTAACGGTGGACCACAGAAATATAACTCTAAGTCTTCTGGAGAATCATGGTGATTTAAGTAGTTTTCTATTACACAGTTGTGAATAAATCCTACAAAACCATCTCCTGCTTCATCATTAATATCTTTCTTAACTTTCCAATTATCAGATTCTAAAGGATCTGATAAAGCTATGTAAAATTTAAAGTTAGGGAAATCTTTTTCTAAAGCTCTAAAATGATCTAAATAGAACAATTCTGCTTTAGAACGACCACCATACCAATATGTTACTTTTCTTCCTGTTTTAACAGTTCTGAATAAGTGATATAAGTGAGATCTCATTGGTGCCATACCTGCTCCACCACCTACATATAACATTTCAGCCTCAGATTCGTTAATAAAGAACTCACCGTAAGGCCCAGAAATTACACACTTATCACCTTTCTTTAAGTTAAATATATAAGATGATGCAACTCCAGGATTTACATCCATCCATCCACCTTTAGCTCTATCAAAAGGAGGTGTTGCAATACGTACGTTTAACATAATTTCTCTACCTTCTGCTGGGTAAGAAGCCATAGAATAAGCTCTTTCAACAGTTTCAGTGTTTTTCATTACTAATGGACGTAATTTAAACTTATCCCACTCAGCCTCAAACATATCTGGTCTAGGGTGTTCTTCTGGGTGAGCTGTAATATCCATATCAGAATATTTTACTTCACAAGGTGGTATTTCAATTTGTATATACCCTCCTGCTTTGTAATCCATATCTTCAGGAATTTCTACTACAAACTCTTTAATAAAAGAAGCAACATTGTAATTTCTTACAACTACTGCGTCCCATTTTTTTATACCAAAAATTTCTTCTGGTATAGATATGTCCATGTCTTGCTTCACTTTTACCTGACAAGCTAAACGAATACCGTGCTTTAATTCTTTACGAGTAAAGTGAGGTGTTTCTGTAGGTAATGCTTCTCCACCACCAGAATTGACGTGACACTCACACTGAACACAAGATCCACCACCACCACATGCAGATGGTAAGAAAATCTTTTCGTTTCCTAAAGTTGTTAGAAGTGTACTACCAGAAGCAACTTCTACTTTTTTATCTCCATTAATAGTAATTGTTACCGGACCAGATGGAGATAATTTTTGTTTTACAAATAATAATAATGCTACTAATATCAGTGTTAATAATAAAAAAGCTGCTACCGTTGCAATTATAGTTCCTGTTGTACCTGCTGCTAATATCATCCTTATTTATTGGTTTATATTTGTATTGTTAGCTACAATTTCTTTAGCTTCTTTTTCTGTTTCTTGCTCTATTAACTTAGCTTCTGCAGTAGGCTTTTCTTCTTTCTTCTCGTCTCCACCTGTTAACATTCCTCCAAAGCTCATAAAACCAATTGCCATTAAACCAGTAATAATAAAAGTAATACCTAAACCTCTTAATGCAGGTGGTACAGAAGAATATCTAATTTTTTCACGAATAGCTGCAATTGCTAAAATCGCTAAAAACCAACCAATACCAGAACCTGTTCCGTAAGTTAAAGCTAATCCTAAAGAAGGTATTTCTCTAGACTGCATAAATAAACTTCCTCCTAAAATAGCACAGTTTACCGCAATTAAAGGTAAAAATATACCTAATGAGTTGTATAAAGATGGAGAAAATTTTTCTACAATAATTTCTACCAATTGTACCATGGTTGCAATAGTTGCAATAAACATGATAAATGATAAGAAACTTAAATCGTAAGATGCATACTCTTCACCTAACCAAACTAATGCTCCTTCTTTTAATATATATTGATCTAACAACCAGTTTAATGGTACCGTTACTGCCAATACAAATATAACTGCAGCACCTAAACCAACAGCTGTAGATACTTTTTTAGATACAGCAAGGTAAGAACACATTCCTAAGAATGTAGCAAAAACCATGTTGTCTATAAAAATTGATTTAAAAAATAATTCTATATGTTCCATAATATCTATGCTTCTTCAATTAATGATTTGTTCTTAGATCTTTGTATCCAAATAATAATTCCTACAACAATTAATGCCATTGGCGATAATAACATAAATCCATTATTTTCGTAACCAATTGCATACAATCCTGTTTTTTCTATAGGATCTCCTAAAACTTTAAATCCTAATAAAGTACCAGAACCTAATAACTCTCTAAAAAAACCAACTGCAATTAATATAATACCATAACCAACTGCGTTACCAATACCATCTAAGAAAGATCTCCAAGGCCCGTTACCTAAAGCAAAAGCTTCAAAACGTCCCATAATAATACAGTTTGTAATAATTAACCCCACAAAAACCGATAGAGTTTTACTCAGTTCGTAAGCAAAAGCTTTTAAAACTAAATCTACAATAATAACTAATGTTGCTACAACAATTAATTGTACAATAATTCTAATTTTAGACGGTATAATGTTTCTCATTAAAGAGATAACCACGTTACCTAAACCTAATACAAACATTACAGAAACAGCCATTACAATAGAAGCTTTTAATTCTGCTGTAATTGCTAAAGCAGAACAAATACCTAATACTTGTATTGTAATTGGGTTATTGTCTAATAATGGGTCTGTAATTAGTGCTGCGTCTTTTTTTGATAAAAGTCCCATAAATTATTTTTTTAATGATTTAAAATAAGGTACATACAATGCCAAATCAGATTTAATCATAGCCGTAACACCATCACCAGTAATTGTAGCACCAGCAATTGCATCTACTTCATAATCTGTTTTCTCTTCGTTCTTCGGATCGTTATTACCTTTCTTTACTGTAATTCCTTTAAAGTTTCCAGAAGGTGTCATTAAATGTTCTCCTGTAAAATCATCCATAAAGAAACGTTGTTTAATGTTAGCTCCTAAACCAGGAGTTTCACCTTTATGATCAAAATATGCACCCTGAACAACCATATTTTTGTCCATTGCAACATATCCCCAAATGGCATCCCATAAACCTTTACCTCTAATTGGTGCTACATAAAATGTTTTACCATCTTTTTGTCCAATAAATAAAGGTAATTTTCTTTGCTTACCCTCTTTTGCTAAAGCTTGTTGCTTTTTAACATCTATAGTGTAAGCTTTGTTGTCTTCTTTAACATTACCTCCTTGTATTACAATTTGCTTAGTAATGTACTTTGTAAACTCTTCTTCTGCCTGAGATGCAGAAACAAAGTTTGCATTAGATTCATCATTTTCATTAACACCCATTGCATAAAGGATGTTTTGTTGTTTTTCAATTCTTTTATTTTCGTCGATATTTGGTTTTAAAGACGATGCAAAAAATGCTAATAAAGAACCTACAATAACTACCATTACAATGGCAAAAATTATTGTATAACTATTACTATCTGTTCTCTTACTCATAGTTAGGCAGTTTTAACTTTAGTACGTTTTAATCTTTTCTTTACGTTACCCTGTACCACATAATGGTCTATTGTTGGAGCAAATACATTCATCAATAATATTGCTAAAAATACTCCTTCTGGATACGCTGGATTAAATACACGAATCATAATTGAGATAAACCCTATTAAGAAACCGTAAATCCATTTTCCTTTGTTTGTTTGAGAAGCTGTTACAGGATCTGTAGCCATATAAACTGCTCCAAAAGCCAAACCACCAATCATTAAATGCTCGTACCAAACTGTATTCATTAATCCGTAAAACTTACTAGATTCAGTAATTACGTCTGCCGCTACAATTTGATTAAAGATTAATCCCATCACTGCAGCTCCAATAAATGTAGAAACAATAATTCTCCAACTTCCTACTTTTGTAAAAATTAAAAATGCTGCACCCAACAAAATTAATAATGTAGATGTTTCTCCAACAGAACCAGGAATGAATCCCATAAATTTATCCCAATTAGAGTAAATTACTTCTTGGTTTTGTGCATAACTACCTAAAATAGTTTCTCCAGAAATAGCATCTGGTGTACCTACTCTATTTACAGCATCGTGTACCCACACTTTATCTCCAGACATCCAAGTAGGATATGCAAAGAATAAAAAAGCTCTAATAGTTAAGGCTGGGTTTAAGATATTCATCCCTGTACCTCCAAATACTTCTTTACCTATTACTACCCCAAAAACAACTGCTACAGACAACATCCATAAAGGTGTATCTACAGGTACTATTAAAGGCACTAACATACCTGTTACTAAATATCCTTCTTCTACTTCATGACCTTTAATTACTGCAAAAATAAATTCTACAATAAGTCCTACTGCATAAGAAACAATTACTAACGGTAATACTTTTATAATTCCAATCCAAAGGTTATCCCAAGTAAAAAAATTAGCTAAAACGTCTGTTCTTAAAGATCCGTCTATAGCTGCATAATGTTGGTAACCTGCATTAAACATTCCAAACAACAAACATGGTATTAAAGCCATAATTACAATATTCATTGTACGCTTTAAATCGTCTGCTGCTTTTATATGAGTTCCTCCATGAGTAACCTCATTTGGTAAATATAAAAAGGTATGGATTGCGTTAAACGCAGGAGCCATTTTTGTTCCTTTATATTTCTCTTTTAAATTGTGTAAGTTTTGTTTTAAGCTCATAATCTTATCCTAATTCTTCTCTCATTAAATCTAAACCTTCACGAATAATATTCTGATGTGGTTGTTTAGATACACAAATAAATTCTGTTAGTGCAAAATCTTCCGGAGCTATTTCATAACCTCCTAAAGCTTCCATCTCATCTAAATCTTTATACATAAATGCTTTTAATAATTGCATTGGGTATATATCTAAAGGAAAAACATTTTCATAAGATCCCGTAACCACAAACGCTCTATGTTCTCCGTTTGTATTGGTATTTAAGTCGTATTTTTTCTTAGGATTTAACCAAGAGAATGTTAAAGCTCTAGATGTAGAAATCTTATTAAAAATAGGTTTATTCCATCCAAAAAACTCATAATCATCTCCTTCTGGAATTGCCGTAATCTGATTATCTGAATAGCTTAAAAAACCTTCTTCTTTTACTTGTTTACCTGATAACACATTACCATTTATAATTCTAGTATTGTCGTTATTAAGGTTATTATTAGTTAAATCAGAAATAGCTGCTCCTGCAATTGCAGTAACATACTGAGGCTTATTAAATTTAGAACCTGTTAAAGCAATAGTTCTTTCTAAATTAAATTTACCTGTTAAAAACAACTCTCCAATAACAACTAAATCTTGCGGAGTAACCACCCACACAACTTCTCCTTTATTAATAGGATCTATTTGTGCTATTTGTGTACTTACATTACCTGAAGGATGAGGACCAGAAACCTTGTGTATTTCTACTCCTTTTAATTTTGACAAAGGAGAATTAGAATTAGCACCAACAGAAACATGAACTTTACCTTCTGTTAACTTAGTTACAGCTGTAATTGCTGCTTGTAATTCTGCCTCTTTACCTGCCAATGTATATTCTAAGTCTGCTGCTAAAGGTGCACTTGCATACCCAGAAATAAAAATTGCTTTAGGTGCTTGATTTGGATTTGCTACAACATCGTAAGGACGTTGTTTAATGAAAGGCCAGCATCCTGCAGTAAATAAATAATTCTTCACTTCTTCTGCAGACATCGCATCTGCATTTTTAGTTCCAAAATCTTCATAAACTTGTTCAGAATCAGCTGCAATTTTCATTGCTAATACTTTTCTTCTTGCTCCACGTATTACCTCTACTACTTTACCAGATACAGGACTTGCAAATAAAATACGTTCGTCACTTTTTGAATGAAAAAGTGCACCACCCGCTTTTACAACAGCTCCTTCTTTGGCAATAAGTTTTGGTATAATTCCGTGAAAATCTTCTGGCTTTACTGCATAAACACTACTCCTAGAAACACTTGTAGTAGTTTTTTCTGCTTCGCCAACCAGCTTAATATCTAAGCCTTTTTTAATACGAATGTCTTTTGACATGGTAAATTGGAATTGTTAGTTATCTAAAAAAATCATGCAAATTTACGTTTTTTAGCAATTAGGACTAACATAAAACTAAGTATATATTTCACTTAAAAACTTATTTATATTTATTCTAAATAATTAATTTAACAAAAATTATACACAATGTTTGTTAATTACATAAGTTTACATCAAAATACTGTCTTCAATTTGTAAAATATTACATTTCTAAATAAAAAAGGAATAGTATTTGCAATTTAAACAGCGTACTAATTTTACTATTTTTACAAAAGCTTAAAACACACAAATGTTAAGAACACTTATAATTTTATTACTAATTACATACAACTCACAAGCGCAGAATATAAAATCTATTCAATTAAGACCACTAGAAGAAAATAATTTCTCAGCTATTGTACCTCTTGGAACAGTTTTAGAATTGTCTTTTGATGATTTAGATGCCGATGCTAAAGATTACCAATACAAAATAGAACATATGGATCATAATTGGGAATCTAGCAGGTTATCGTCTAGTCAGTATATAGATGGTTTTGATCAAAATACAATTATAGATGTTACAAATTCTTTTAATACGTTACAAAGTTACTCACACTACAATGTAAAAATACCGAATACAAATACAATAATAACTAAAAGCGGTAATTACCTATTATCAATTTTAAACGATTATGATGAAGTTATATTTACAAGAAAATTTGTACTCTTTGAAAACCTTGCCACAATTGGTGTAAACGCCACTAGGAGTAGAAATACAAAAACACTAAACAAAGAGCAAACAGTTCAATTTATAGTAAACCATCCTCAATTAAGAATTAACAATCCTGCTCAAGAAATAAATGTTGCTATTGTAAAAAATAATAATTGGAATGAAAAAATAACGAATATTCAACCTACATTTTTTAAACCCAATCAGTTGTTATACACCTATACAAATAAGACTAATTTTATGGGTGCTAATGAATATTTAAATTTCGATTCTAAAATCATCAGAAACACCAGCTTAAACACGTTAAGAGTAACAAAAGACAACGTATTTCATCATTACTTATATCCGTACAAATACAATCCTTTGGCAGATTACGAATTTAACCCGGATATTAATGGTCAGTTTGTAATTAGATCTTTGGAAGCAAGAGATATAAACACAGAAGCAGACTACGCAATGATGCATTTTTCTTTAACAAAAGAACAACCTTTTAAAAATAAAGATGTTTATGTGTATGGAGCTTACAATAATTTTAAAATTAACAATAGTAACAAAATGCATTACAACACTAACACAAAAACATATGAAGCTGCAATACTTTTAAAACAAGGTTTTTATAATTACACATATGCAACATTAAATAATAATGGACTTGTAAATACAACTGATGTTTTAGGTTCTTTTTTTGAAACAGAAAACGAATATACTGTAATTGTTTACCACAAACCTTTTGGTAGTTTTTTTGATAGAGTTATTGGTGTTGGTAATACAGTTATTAATTTAAACCGTTAAATAATTTAATTTGCTTATTTAGTTTTAAAAAACTAAATTTACTTGCAATGGTATATCAAATTACAAAAGGAATAAAAATTAGTGTAGAAACAAAATACGATGGATCTAATACTAGAAATAATGGTATTTATCATCTTTTTGCCTACATAATAACCATAGAAAATAAATCATCTGAAACTGTTAAACTAACCGATAGGTTTTGGATGATTTTTGATGCGCTTAATAAAACTGAAATAGTAAAAGGTGAAGGCGTAATTGGTCAAACTCCAACTTTAGCACCGAATGACATTTACAGATATAGTTCTGGCTGCATTTTAGAATCTGATATAGGCGCCATGAAAGGTTACTATACAATGCTAAACACAAACACGTTAAAACAGTTTAAGGTAAACATTCCTACTTTTCAACTAATCTCTAAAGCAACCGCTAATTAACTACTTATTTAACGTAGCACAAGTTTCCTTTTTCATAGAAACTTCTAATACTTTAGATTGATTATTTACAAAATCTAAATAACTCATTTTTATAACAGACGCCTCTTTTTTTACTGAAGTTACACTTACCGTTTCTACAGAAGGCCTTTTCATTTTCAAAGAAACTTCTTTAGTTCCTAAATCTTCATTTTGATGAAATGCTACAATTTTTTCTTGAGGATATTCTGAATTCTCTTCTAAAAAATCTTGAAACCACTCCTTTCTTAACTCCTTCATTTCTTGTGTATACAATGTAGATGAAGACCAAATTTTAGGTTCTTCTGGCAACTTATTAAAATGTTTATTTTCTCCGTCCCAAACCAATTCGTGTGCTTCTAAAACAGCAGTCCAATCTACCAATATTAATGTAAAAGGCTCTACTCCAGAAAAATCAAAATGCTCTATGTAAGATACCGCATTTTCTTCTGATAAGATATTTTTTACAATAACACCTCTACTAACTTTATAAGATTTTTGTTTTATGTGATTTTTAAAACCTCCATTTAACAAACAAACCAAACGTTTTTTTTCACTTAAACCAATCCATGTACCACCTGCTAACTCGTCTTTTGGATATGTTAACACTGTATTATTTTCTGAGTAATTTTGTGGTAAAATTGTTTTTCTTAAAGGAGTTTCGTCTCTGTTAGAAGTCAAAATAAATTCATTATTCCCTTTCGGAAAATAAGTTACTGTACACATATATTGATTTGCTTATACTTTATAATTTTACAGATGTTACACAACATTATCATCCGTAAATTTACTCTAAAATAATTATTTTATAATTTTCAAAATTAGTCGATTCTAATTAAAAAACATACAAAAACTAAAAAGGTTTTGTTAAACTCT
>CALHCK010000093.1 GCA_937936695.1 uncultured Polaribacter sp. | reverse complement strand
AATATATGTATAATTATTTTATCGTTCTTTGAGAGAATTTATAAATAAAAAAATGAAAAAGATATTACTAACTATTATTTTCTGTGGATTAACTTTTATTACCAAATCTCAAAATACGAGTGTAGAAAAATCTATTTATGGCATTCAAACAGGTGTTTTAGGTATATGGGTGCATAATGAGACTAAATTAACAAACTCAATTGCATTACGCTCTGAAATTGGGCTTAATTTAGGAATTAGATCTTCTATTTCTAGTAATGAAACCGAATTTATAGCTACACCTGTTATTACTATTGAACCTAGGCTTTATTACAACCTAAATAAAAGAGCTCAAAAATCTAAAAGAATTGATGGAAATAGTGGTAATTTTATTTCATTAAGCACTAATTTTCATCCTAACTGGTTCGTTATTTCAAACAATAATAATATTGATATCACTAGTGCTATATCCATAATACCTACTTGGGGTTTAAAAAGAAATATAGGTAAACATTTTAATTACGAAACAGGAATAGGGATTGGATATGGTTATGTCTTTAGAGATCAAAATAACCTTACAAAAAACAGCAATGAATTAGCAGCTGCTTTAAACATACGAATTGGGTATCGTTTTTAAAACACTTTTATTTAAAAAATTCTACAACAAAGACAACTGTCCATTAAGGTTATTTCTATCATCAGGAATCTTTATATCTAGCTTGAGCTCTGAGTTTAATTTTTTAATAAAATGACTTGCTAACAAAGGAGATGCTTCTTCTAAGTTTTGATGAATAAAAAAATGAATATTTTGCAAACCCGCTTCTCGCCATTCTTTAATTCTTTTAACCCAAGCATCTAACCTATCATAATCAGAGGTATGATTTGCTCCTACATATCTAATAAAAGCTTCATTATTAGTTAAACGCATATGTAACATATCTCTTCTTCCTGCTGTATCTACCAAAATATTAGCAATATTGTTTTCCTCTAATAATTGATAAAATTCTGATGAAGCAACAGTATCTAAAAACCAATCTTTATGTCTTACTTCTATTGCTAAAGGAATGTTTTGGGGCCAACTTATCACAAAATTTTTAAGATCTTTAAAGTTTTTAGGACTAAAATTAATATGAAGTTGTAAAAAAATAGTTCCTAGTTTTTCTTTTAAATATAAAGCATTCTCTAAATAAGTGTTTACATAATCTTTTACACCTACCAGCTGTTTAAAATGACTAATTTCTTGACTTAACTTTGGGAAAAATTTAAAATCTTTAGACGTTTTATGATACCATTTTGTGTATTGCAAATCGTTAAATTGCCTGTAAAAAGTAGCATTTAATTCTATTGCATTAAACTGTTGCGCATAGTATACCAATTCATCTTTTGTTCCTCTGGGATAAAAACCTTTTAAATCAGCTTTATTCCATTTAGCACAACCAACATAAACAGATGGTTTTAAAAGCTTTTCTTGTTTTGCTAATAACCTAAACGTTTCGGTATGTGTTTTGGGCAAAGAAAAATCTATATTTTCTGGATGCTCAACTTTTCCAAATTTCATTTTTAAGATTTATCTAATCCCTCTTCTATTTCTTTGTCTGTTAAAATATCTGGTCTAAATTCGCTCATAAGTGTTTCTTTTTTAGATTTGGCATATTCATAACCAGATTTCCACCATTTACGCATTAAAACTTTATCAAAAACAAGAGAATTTGTTGTTAAAACAGTAGGAGTATAATATAAGTTAAGCTGAATGTTTTTATTGTTTGCCGCTAATTTACCAATAGTAATATTATGCCTTTCTACATGCGTTAACATAAAATCGAAAACATTAAAAAGTAACGAAAACGGATTTTTAGATGGCAACCTATTAATTTGTGTAACTTCGGTATCTAAAATAATTGCATCTATTTCTGTGGCGCCTCTTAAAATAGCTTCTCTAATAGGTATTAAAGATCCAAAACCACCATCTGCATATTGACAATTACCTTTTTCTAATAAGCTCATAAAAGGTACATAATTACAAGAACCCCAAATCCAATCGCAAAAATCTTCATAAGAACAATCGTTTATAGATTTATATTCTATTTGGTTGGCTGTTAAATTAGAAACTGTAACCACAACATCTTTTTTATTTTTTCTAATGTCGTTATACATCTGTCTGGTTACCTTCTTTTTAATAAGACTTCTTAAATTTTTACTTTCTCCAAAAGTTTTTCTTCCATTTAAAAAATTCCAAAATGTATTTAAATGCCTTATGCTTATTACCTTTTCTCCTGCTACTTTTTTTATTTTAAAAGGGTTATTACTAAATATTGTTTTTTGATCTACGTTAGTATACAACGTTTTAAGTTCATCTAACATTCCTAAAGCCAAATGAGAAACCATTAAACTACCTGTAGAAGTTCCTAAAAACAAATCGTATTTTTTTTTCTCTTTTTTCATTAAATACTGAGCAACACCACCTGCAAATGCTCCTTTGCTTCCTCCTCCAGAAATTACCAATGCTTTTTTCATTTCTTAAAAATAATATTTTACCTATTTATAGTACAACCCTATAAAAGTATCAAAAAATTAAAACAAAAGCCTTATTTATTTTTACTTAAAATAAAATGCTGAAAATATTTAAAAAATTAATAGTTTAGTATTTCTATTAATCTTTAAATAATAAAGTGTACACAAAAATTTCTCCTTCAAATAAAAACCATATTATACAAACAACACTAATTTTTATTACTTGTTTTTTAGTGTTACTTTCTTGTGATAAACCTTCTGAAATCAGTAAAAATTTTAATTGCAATCAGAAAAAACATACTGATTTAGAAACTATTGAAGACGCTAAAAAAACATTTACCATTGCATTACCTAAAAGCTGGAATACAAACTTATACGTAAATGAAATACAATCTTCAATTTACTCTGCAGATACCACAAAACAACTAACCGCTTCTTTTCTTTTAGATATTACCGCCATCAACAAAAAAATTACTTTAAACGATGCTTTTAAACTAAAAAAAGAACACGAAAACTTAACTAAAAACTTAATAAAAGTTAAATCAGGAGAAACAACTTTAATTAATTATCCCACTTATTACACCGTATCTAGAGGCAAGAAAAAAGGGTTTAATTATAAGGTGTGCCATTTTTTTATAAAGTTAAACGATGAAAAATTTATTATTGCTAAAGCAGAAATATTCGGTAATAAAGATGTAGATATTAGAATTTGTAATGCTATTTCATTAATAGAAAAATTGAGAATTATAAAATGATAAACAAAAAACATATTACCAACAGATTTTTAAAATATGTTGCCGTAGATACAGAGTCCGATCCTAAAAATTCTGCTTTTCCGAGTACTGAAAAACAGTGGAATTTAGCTAAAATTCTTGTTGAAGAATTAACTAAAATAGGAATGCAAGAAATAGAGCTAGATGAAAATTGTTACATAATGGCAACATTGCCTAGTAACATAGATTATCTAGTGCCTACTATTGGTTTTGTTGCACACATAGATACTAGCCCAGATTTTACAGGAGCTAATGTAAAACCTAAAATTATAGAAAATTACGATGGTAAAGACATTGTTTTAAATGAAGAAAAAGACATTGTTTTATCTCCCAGTTATTTTGATGATTTACTGCAATACAAAGGACAAACATTAATTACAACAGATGGCACCACTCTTTTAGGTGCAGACGATAAGGCGGGTGTTACAGAAATTGTAACTGCTATGGAATATTTAATAGCACATCCTGAAATAAAACATGGTAAAATTAGAATTTGTTTTACACCTGATGAAGAAGTGGGTAAAGGTGCTCATTTATTTGATGTTGATAAATTTGGTGCAGAATGGGCGTATACCATGGATGGTAGCCAAATTGGAGAACTAGAATACGAGAACTTTAATGCAGCAAGTGCAATAGTTACTATTAAAGGTAAAATTGTACACCCTGGTTATGCTAAAGGTAAAATGATAAATTCTATGTTAATTGCTAACAAATTTATTGCTGCACTGCCAATTACCGATGTTCCGGAAAGAACTACTGGCTACCAAGGTTTTTTTCACTTACATGACATGCAGGGTAATGTAGAAGAAACTGTTTTAGAATACATTATTAGAGATCATGATATGAATCTTTTTGAAGACAGAAAAAAGTTTATACAAAATATTGCTTTTAATTTTAATAAAATATATAATCAAGAATTGGTTTCTGTAGAAATAAAGGATCAATACTTTAACATGAAAGAAAAAATTACACCAGTAATGCACATTGTACATATTGCTGAAAACGTTATGAAAGATTTAAATATTACTCCTATTATTAAACCTATAAGAGGAGGAACAGATGGTGCTCAATTATCATTTAAAGGGTTACCATGTCCTAATATTTTTGCCGGAGGACATAATTTTCATGGACGTTTTGAATATGTACCTGTAGAATCTATGATAAAAGCTACAGAGGTAATTATTGGTATTGCTCAAAAAATTACCGAAAAAAGTTAATCACAAAAAAAAGTCTTCAGTAAACTGAAGACTTATATATTATAGCTTGTGCTATTTTGTAAACTCATAAATAATAAAGCCCCTAATCTCGATTAAAAAGTATTGTTTACTCTGCAAAAGTAATATTTTTTAATTTAAAAATAATGTTAAAATTAAATTAATTTACTGTTTTTTTTACGTTAACGCCCTAAAAAGGTATAAAATTTATCAAAATCCTTATTTTTATCTGATGTAGTGTAATAAGGTTTAGAAATTTTAAGCTTTTTATTGGCTAAATCTAAATGTACCATTACAACAGGTACGTTAGCCTCTTTAGCTATATAATAAAATCCTGTTTTCCATTTTGTCACTTTTTTACGAGTTCCTTCAGGAGACAATGCCAACCTAAACTCTTTTCTAGTTTTAAAAATTGTAGCTACAGTATTTACCAAGTTATTCTTTTTAGATCTATCTACAGGAATCCCTCCTAAGGCTTTAAAAATAAAACCAAACGGACCATCAAATAAAGATTTTTTTCCAAGAAAGTGAATCATTATGTTTAAACTAACTCTGGTTAAAACTGAAATAGGAAAATCTAACCAACTAGTATGCGGAGCTACTATTATAATATATTTATTTATATCTCTCGGAAAGTCATTTATTATTTCCCATCCCAAAAGTTTAAATAAAATAAATCTAGAAATTGTTTGCATTAA
>CALHCK010000092.1 GCA_937936695.1 uncultured Polaribacter sp. | reverse complement strand
GAATCAGAATTGTGTTTAGATTTTATATCGGTTACTTCTAAAATTTTAGAACGAAGTTTAATTAAAGTTTTAAAGTCGCTAATGTTTTTTGCAGACTCATAAGTACTTTTTATAATTCGTACATCGTTATCAGAAAGTTTTATAACATTAGGATATGTTGGTGTATACTTAGTAGAAATTTCCTGTAAAATGGTATCAGAAAATTTAACATCATCTTTTAAATAAATTACAGTTGTATTGGCTATAATATCTCCAAATCGCTGATGATTTTTAGTAAATAATATCAGAAAAAAACCAATAGTTTTACCAAACAAAAATAAAAGTACCAATACACTTTCTAAACCGTTTGTGCCTAAAGCCGATATATAAATAAAAAGTAATGTAAAAGAATTAAAGTCGATAATTCTAAGAAACCATCTAATTATAAAATCGGTTATAGTTGGTTTAAAACCTTCAGTATTAATAATTTTTAGGTTCATAAACTTTTTACCAATCGTTTGTCCATCAAACAAAATTTCTGTGTACAAAGAATAAAAAGTAACAGGTAAAAAAATAAGTATATCTAATGCTCGTTCAGACAAATTGTCTGTTTGTAGGGCTTTAAATAAAGATTCTAAATCTAATAAATAATGGACAACAAAAAGGTACGTAAACTTTAAAATATTATCAATTAAAAAAGCCAACAAACGCTGCCCTACATTGGCAAGTGTAAAGTTAATAATTACATTTTGTGCTGTTTTTATTTGGAGTCTTTTCATGCAATACGTAAATTCGCTCTTAATGAGAGAAGTAGCTTTTATAAAGCAAAATAAAGAAAAATGGCTGGAATTTGAGCATATAATATCAAATAAAGAAAAAAAAAGTCCAGATACAATTGCCAATCTTCATATAAAAATTATGAACGATTTGGTTTATGCCCAAACATACTACCCTAAAAGTAAAGTTACACTTTATTTAAATAAATTGGCAAAATCTAGTTTCGATAAAGTGTATCACTCTAAAAGAAGCGCCAAAAACGTTTTGTTATACTTCTTTTTTGATAAAGTACCACTCCTCTCCTACAAATACAGAAAATACATTTACCTATCATTTATTGTTTTTTTTGCTTTTTTTTTAATTGGACTATTATCAACCTTTAATGATGATTCTTTTGCGAGACAAATTTTAGGAAATAGCTATATAGATACTACCCTAGAAAACATAGAAAGCGGAGACGCCATGGCAATTTATAAAAGCGGTAGCAATTGGGGAGCTTTTATAGGTATTTATGATAATAACCAACGTGTAGGTTTAAATATGTTTTTATCAGGAATATTTGTTGGCCTTGGTACCGGGGTTTATGTGGTTTATAATGCTATTATGGTAGCTGTTTTTCAAGCTTTTTTTTATCAGAACAATAGTTTTTTTGATAGCATAAAAGGTATTTGGATTCATGGTACTTATGAAATATTTGGAATGATTATAGAAGCTGCAGCAGGTTATATTATTGGAGCTAGTATTTTATTTCCAGGAACTTATAAACGTTTTCAGTCTTTTAAAATAGGAATGAAAAATGCATTTTATATTTTTATTAGCACCATACCTTTTACAATAATTGCTGCTTTTTTAGAAGGGTATATTACTAGATATTCTAATAGCATGCCCACAATAATTTGCTTTTTAATTATTATAAGTAGTTTAGTGTCTATAATTTTTTATTATTTAATTTTACCTTATAAAGTGGCCAATAAATACAATTTACGTGCATAAAAAATACTTATTACTTTTAATTTTATTGACGTGTACTGTTGGTTATGGTCAGTTTTTACATAAAAACTTTTTTAAAACTACAGATACTGTACAAAAAGTAGCAACTTATAAAGTACAAAGAACTTTTAAAGAAGATTTAAAAACTAAATATTCTGGTAAAGATTTTAAATATAAAGAAGAAAAGCTAAAAAAGAAATCTAATTCTAAGCCTCCTGCTTTTTTAGTGGCTTTTGTTACTGCTATAGGTGTTTTTCTAGCCAAAATTTTCCCTTTTCTTTTAGGTGGTTTTGTTATTTACATCATTCTTAAAACTTTTTTAGGTACCGAAGTAAAGTTCTGGAATTTTAAAAAACAGCAGAAAACATTATCAAAAAAGATCATTTATGAAGATGATGATATTGACGAAATAGATTTAGAAGGATTGCTGCAAACTGCTATTGGTAACAAACAGTACAGATTGGCAATAAGGTATTATTATTTATCTATTTTAAAAGGGCTTTCTGACAACAACCAAATTGAGTATCATAAAGACAAAACCAACTCTGAATATCAGTTAGAAATTAAAAATAAAGCTACTAGAGTGCAATTTTCGTACTTATCTTACGTGTATTCTTATGTATGGTATGGTGAGTTTACCATTGATGAAACAAACTTTAAACAAGTAGAAAAAAAATATCAATCTTTTAAAACTAATTTAAAATAATGGTATTTAGTTTTATAAAAAGCGTAGCCCCGCTCCTATTATTTTTTTTGTTGTTAACAGGATGTAAAACAGACTGGTCAGAAAATTTCAGCGAAAAAAAGAAAAGTCCGTTTGGTACATACATTTTACATAATGAAGTTTCAGAATTATTTGATGATAGTGAAGTAACATCACTTAAAAAAAACATCCATGATTATTTAAATACTGAAGGCATAGATAGTATAAACACTAAAAATTATATTTTAATAAAAAAAGGGGCTTATAATTTAACAGACAAAGGAACCGATAAATTATTAAATTTTGTAGCAAAAGGAAATCATGCTTTTTTAGGACTTCATTATTTTAAGGATACTTTAAAAGCTAGTTTAGGTTTTGGTGTGAAACAAATTTATCCAAAAGAAGAATTAAAATATTTAAAAGGAACTTTAGCTTTAAACAACAAAGAATTTGAAAAAACCACCTATAATTTTAATAGAAATATTAGAAAAAATTATTTTTTAAGTTATAACAAAAATACCACAACAGTTTTAGGCACCGTAAAAGTAAAAGACTCCCTGTTTCCTAACTTTATTAAAATTAACTATGGTAAAGGTGCTTTTTTACTACACAGCAATCCTATTGCTTTTACAAATTATTATTTGTTAA
>CALHCK010000091.1 GCA_937936695.1 uncultured Polaribacter sp. | reverse complement strand
CTTTTGGTACTATTATTTTTATTGCATCTGTAGTTTCTGGTATTTCAGATGCTTTAATAGTTTTAACAGTAGAGCTATTTATTTTTGTTGCTCCTACAACTGTGTTTACATCTAAAATTCTTTCTTCTAGTGCTGCATTTTTAATATCTGATTCAACATCAATATTGTTTACACTGTCTTCTTTATTACACGCTGCTAAAAAGACTAAAAAAAAGAGGATTAACTTTAAAATTTTCATATTTGTATTTTTAATAATTTTCAACAAAGGTAATAATTACTCTGTTTCTATACTCTTGTAAGCAGAAATAATTTTTTTAACCAACTTGTGTCTTACCACATCTTTATCATCTAAATATACTTGCGCTATCCCATTAATATCTTTTAATGCTAATAAAGATTCTTTTAAACCAGAAACTTGTTTTCTAGGCAAATCTATTTGTCCAGGATCTCCTGTAATAATAAACTTTGCACTTTTCCCCATTCTTGTTAAAAACATCTTCATTTGACTATGGGTAGTATTTTGTGCTTCATCTAAAATAACAAATGCACTATCTAAAGTTCTACCACGCATAAATGCCAAAGGTGCAATTTGTATTACTCCTTTTTCTATATGAGATTCTAATTTTTCATGCGGTATCATATCTCTTAAAGCATCATATAAAGGTTGCATATAAGGGTCTAATTTTTCTTTTAAATCACCTGGTAAAAAACCTAAATTTTCTCCAGATTCTACAGCTGGCCTCGTTAAAATAATTCTTCTAACTTCTTTTTCTTTTAATGCTTTTACAGCCAAAGCTACAGCTGTATAAGTTTTACCTGTACCCGCAGGACCTACTGCAAATAGCATGTCATTTTTTTGCATTAAACCAACCATTTTACGTTGGTTTTCTGTCTGAGGTTTTATTAATTTACCACTTACTCCATGTACTAAAACATCACTTGCATTTTTTGCTGCAATATTTTTTTCATCTTCTCCTGTAGATGTTAAAATGCGTTCAATACTATTTTCATCTAGCTTATTATATCTATTAAAGTATTTTATTAAACGATCTAGTCTTATTTCAAATTCATCTAAAATTTCTGATTCTCCATAAATTTTTAGTTGAGAGCCTCTTGCTACAATCTTAATTTTTGGAAAATACTTTTTTAACTGTTCTATGGTGCTGTTTTGGGCGCCAAAAAAATCTTTTGGACTTATTTCCGTTAACTCTATAATGCGTTCGTTCAAATGTCTATTTTTTATTAATTCAATATAAATATTTCAACTAAAAATAACAATTTAAATTAGTAAAATGATTAGATTTGCCTAAAATATTAAGACAACTTTTAAACATTTTAATTAACAAAAAAATTAATGTCTCTAATTACCTTAACAACAGACTTTGGCACCAAAGACCACTTTGTAGGAGCTGTTAAAGGTGCTATATATACTGAACTTTCAGATGCTAGAATTGTTGACATTACACACGAGATTTCTCCTTTTAATATAACTGAAACTGCATATATTCTAAAAAATTCTTACAAGAGTTTTCCTGATGGTACAATACATATTATTGGTGTAGATTCTGAACTTAGTGCAGATAACAAACACATTGCTATAGAGTTAAATAATCATTTTTTTATTTGTCCAGATAATGGACTTATTACCATGATTGCGTCTGAATTTAATCCTACAAAAATTGTAGAAATTAATATTCATGACAGAATAGAAAGTAGTTTTCCTGTTTTAGATGTTTTTGTACAAGTTGCCTGTTTTATTGCTAGAGGTGGTAATTTAACTGTTATTGGTAAAGAAATTAAAGAGTTAAAAAAACTCACAGAAATTAATCCCAAAGTAAATCAATTACAAAGTACCATAATGGGTAGTGTAATTTATGTTGATAATTATGGAAACGTAATTACAAATATTACTAAAAAAATGTTTCAGGATATTGGAAAAGGACGTAAGTTTATTATTACTGCTAGACGTTATACTTTTTCTAAAATTTATAATAAATACAACGAAGTTACAGGTAATAGCACTAATAAATTTCAGTTTGATGGTAGTAAATTAGCTATTTTTAATTCTGCAGGATATTTAGAAATTGCCATTTACAGAAGCAATTTAGAAACAGTTGGTGGTGCTTCTACCCTACTGGGTTTAAACTATAGAGATGCTATTTCTATTGAATTTATAAATGATTCTAAGCCAGAGTTTGTTCCTTTATCTTAATTTTATTTTTTACAACAGACAATGTTTGCAATATTAAAAAAAGAATTTAATTCATTTTTCACAAGTCCAATAGCCTATATGGTTATTGGATTTTTCTTACTTATTAACGGATTGTTTTTATGGGTTTTTAAAGACGATTTTAATATTTTAAATGCAGGTTTTGCAGATTTAAATTCGTTTTTCTTTTTAGCTCCTTGGGTATTGTTATTTTTAATACCTGCAATAACCATGAAAAGTTTTTCTGATGAGTTTAATAATGGTACTATAGAGTTGTTAAAAACAAAACCAATTTCTAATTGGCAAATTATATTTGGTAAATTTGGTGCTTCATTTTTATTAGTAATTTCAGCGCTTATCCCTACATTAACTTACTTTTATACTGTATATAAATTAGGGAATCCTGTGGGTAATATAGATACAGGTAGCACAATTGGCTCTTATATAGGTTTATTATTTTTATCGGCTACATACACAGCTGTGGGGCTTTTTACTTCTACACTTTCTAAAAATCAAATTGTAGCATTTATTTTAGGTATTCTTATTACCTTTTTTTTATACTATGGGTTTGATGCAATTGCTAATTCTTTAGATAATAACATTGCTATAAAAAAAATAGGTATTCATGAGCATTTTAAAAGTATATCTCGTGGAGTAATAGATACAAGAGACTTAATTTATTTTATAAGCATTACAATACTATTTTTATATATCACTAAAACAAGGTTAGATGATGAATAAAAAAATAAAAACAACTGCGTTACTAATCACTTTTTTATTAGTGATAAACCTTGTAAATCAATCTTTTTACAAACGATTTGATTTAACTGCAGACAAACGTTATACATTATCTAAAACAACAAAAACAATTATTTCTAAGATAAACAAACCTCTGTTTATTAAAGTGTATTTAGAAGGAGATTTCCCTTCTGAATTTAAACGATTACAACTAGAAACAATACAATATTTAGAAGAGCTTTCTTCTGAAAACAATAATATTAAAGCTCTTTTTAAAGACCCTAGTAATCAAAGAGAAAATTTGATTAAACGTGGTATGTTACCCAGTAAGTTAACTGTTGAAGAAGATGGAAAACTATCTGAAGCAATTATTTTTCCGTGGGCAGAAATCTCTTACAATAACAAATCTACCGTAGTATCTTTATTACCAAATACAATTGCTGCCTCAGAGAATGATCAATTACAAAATGCTATAGAAAGTTTAGAATATAATTTTTCTTACGCAATTAATTCTATCAATAAAAAAAAACAAAAGAAAATAGCAATTATTACAGGTAATGGCGAGTTAAAAGACATAGATCAATATAGTTTTTTAAGTGAGGTTGCTAAAAAATACAGACTTGCTAAATTTACATTAGATTCAGTTCAAAATGCTCCTAAAGAAACAGTAGAAGATTTAAGATCTTTAGATTTAGCGATTATTGCTAAACCTTCAGAAAAATTTACAGAAAAAGAAAAATTAACTTTAGATCAGTTTATTACTAACGGAGGTAAAACACTTTGGATGCTAGATAATGTACAGGCAGATCAAGATAGTTTGTTTAGTTCTGGTAAAATGTTAGCCTACCCAAGAGATTTAAATATTACAGACCTACTATTTTCTTATGGTGTACGTATTAATACCTCTTTAATTAAAGATTTATATGCCGCTAAAATACCTTTAGCTACAGGTAAAGTTGGTAATCAAACGCAATTTAAAAACTTAGACTGGTTTTTTCATCCTTTAGTTGGTGGTAATCCCAACCACCCTATTACTAAAAATATTGCTCCAGTTAGGTTACAGTTTGCAAATGCAATTGATACTTTAAAAAACAATATTAAAAAAACTCCACTGTTAATTAGTTCTGTATTAACTCAAAAAATAGGAACACCTACTTTTATCGAATTACAATCTATTGCTAATGAAGTAATAGAAAGAGATTACACTAGCGGTAATCACTTATTTGCTGTTCTATTAGAAGGAAAATTTAATTCCGCTTATAAAAACCGAACAAAACCATTTTTATTAAATAATTTTAAAGAAAACTCTAACTATAACAAAATGGTAGTAATTTCTGATGGTGATATTGGAAAAAACCAAATATTAAAAGGTAAACCACACGATTTAAATAGAGATAAATGGACTAATCAGCAATTTGGTAATAAAGACTTTCTTTTAAATACATTAGACTTTCTTTTAGATGATACAGGCTTAATTAATTTAAGAAACAAAACATTACAAATTAAAACATTAAATACTAAAAAAGCTTTTAGCCAAAAAACATTTTGGCAGTTTTTTAATATTGTGTTGCCACTTATTATCTTATTTACTTTTGGTTTTCTTTTTAATATTATAAGAAAAAATAAGTTTTCAAAATAATTTTCTTGTCTGATTTGTTATCTTAAATCCCCCCTCTTCTTCTTTAAACTTAAGGTTTTACTATAAAACTTTCCTTTTTAAAGCTAAATTTTCATAAAAAAAAATAGTTTTCTTTCTTTTTAGCAAGAATTAAACTAATTCATGTGGATATATTCCTTTTTAGCTATATAATTTCCCTCTCAATTAGTTTACGCCCTCTTCTTTCCTTGTTCAGATATACTTTTGTGTTGTTATTTATAATTATTCCATTTAAAGATAAAAACTTTAAAAAACTATAGATAACAAACGAATTTAAAACCATTAAATATTATTTTTATGAAAAAAATTTCTCTTAAAAGCTTATGGTTTGCACTTGTTATCATCGTTATAAATTGTGTTAATAGTAAAGCTCAATCAAATAACTTTAACTTTAATCAGGCTTCTGTAGAAACTACAGTTTTAGAAGATACCGATGGAGACGGAATTCCTAACGCTACAGATTTAGATGATGATAATGACGGAATTTTAGATGCTATAGAAAATGCGGCAGGATGTGAAGAAAGCCCACAAATTAATTGGTTTCATAATGAAAACAATGGACAATCTGATTTTGCAACCTTTAATCCTACAAGCTCATCAGTAAATTTTACAAATTCTAGTCTTATTACATTTGGTGCTGGATTAGATGAATCTGATAATGCTCAATTTACTTATACACTTAGAGGTGCTGATCAAACTAATTTTGCTGCTGCTAAAAATAATAACGATTATGCGCAAGTTTCTTTTACTCCTAGCTCAGATCAGTTTTTTGAAAGTTTAACTTTTGGTTTCTTTACCGCCGCTACAAATTCACCTGACTTTAATATGGGGAATTTTAAAATTGCTGTAGAATATGCAACCAATGCAGCTTTTACAAACCCAATCCTGTTATATCAAGATTTACAAATTGGTAACATGGAAGCTCCTAATGGTTTTGTGAGTTTTAATAATGGTTTTAACAGAATTATTTTAACTGGAGGAACAGAATATTTTTTTAGATTCTATTTGTATGATGAACAAAATATAGATCCTGCCGGTAGAGTGAGATTAGATGATATTTCTTTTCAAAATAGTGTTACTTCTACTTGTATTGCAGACAGAGATGGTGACGGAATTCCTGATTCTCTAGATCTAGACTCAGACAATGATGGGATTACAGATATAGTAGAAGCTGGTGGCATAGATACAAACGGTGATGGTAAAGTAGATGATATTAATACGGACGGTACATTAATAAATGATACTGATGGAGATGGTTTAGATGACTTCTATGATGAGAACAATGGTGGTACAGAAATAGAATATCCTGATACAGATGCAGATAATATACCTGATGCGTTAGATATTGATGCTGATAATGACGGGATACCTGACAATATAGAAGCGCAAACTACAAACAATTTTATTGCTCCAAGTGG
>CALHCK010000090.1 GCA_937936695.1 uncultured Polaribacter sp. | reverse complement strand
TAATTTTGATAAACCAATACCTAATTTATCTACATCTGCTTTTGTTTTAGGCTCTACAGCAATACCAATTACTGGATCTGGAAAATCCATTGATTCTAAAACAATAGGACTTTTCTCTGCTGTTAAAGTATCTCCTGTTTTAATAGATTTAAATCCAACAGCAGCACCAATATCTCCAGCTTCAATATAATCAATTGCATTTTGCTTGTTAGCATGCATTTGATAAATACGAGAAATACGTTCTTTTTTATTAGAACGGTTGTTTAACACATAAGAACCTGCATCTAAACGACCTGAATAAGCTCTAAAAAATGCTAAACGACCAACAAAAGGATCTGTAGCAATTTTAAATGCTAATGCAGCAAAAGGCTCCTTAACATCTGGCTTACGAATTTCTTCTTCGTTAGTATCTGGGTTAACACCTACAATACCTTCTTTATCTACTGGTGATGGTAAATAACGACATACAGCATCTAATAAGAACTGAACACCTTTATTTTTAAATGCAGAACCACAAATCATAGGAATAATTGCCATATCCATTACAGCAGCTCTTAATGCAGTATGCACTTCTTCTTCTGTAATAGAATCTTCATCTTCCATGAATTTCTCTAAAAGATTCTCGTCATAACTTGCTACTTCTTCAATTAAAAGTGCACGATATTTACGAGCTTCTTCTTTCATATCCTCAGGAATTTCAACAACATCAAATGTTGCTCCTTGAGTATGATCATGCCATATAATAGCACGGTTTTTTACTAAATCAATGATACCTTTAAACTCATCCTCGTCACCAATGTTTAAAACAATTGGCACCGCGTTTGATTTTAACATATCTTTTACTTGTTGACAAACTCCTAAAAAGTCAGAACCTTGACGGTCCATTTTGTTAACAAATCCAATTCTTGGCACTTTATAGTTATCTGCAAGTCTCCAGTTAGTTTCTGATTGAGGCTCTACACCATCTACTGCAGAAAACAAGAAAACTAAACCATCTAAAACACGTAAAGATCTATTTACTTCTACAGTAAAATCTACGTGACCAGGAGTATCAATAATATTAAAGTGATATCCTTTAGTATCTGGAGTTTTTTCACCATTTTCAATTGGAAAATTCCATGTACAAGTTGTAGCAGCAGAAGTAATTGTAATACCTCTTTCTTGCTCTTGCTCCATCCAGTCCATTGTAGCTGCACCATCATGTACCTCACCAATTTTGTGAGAAACACCTGTATAGTACAATACACGTTCTGTTGTTGTAGTTTTTCCAGCATCAATGTGTGCTGCAATACCTATATTTCTTGTGAATTTTAAATCTCTTGCCATTTCTAGAATCTAAAGTGTGAGAATGCTTTATTTGCTTCTGCCATTTTGTGAGTATCTACTCTCTTTTTAACAGCTGCTCCTTCTTCTTTAGCTGCTGCTAAAATCTCAGCTGCTAAACGTTGTGCCATGGTTTTTTCATTTCTCTTACGAGTATATAAAATCATCCATTTAATAGCCATAGACACCTTACGGTCTGGTCTAATTTGCATAGGAATCTGGAATGTTGCACCACCTACTCTACGAGATCTTACTTCTACGTGAGGCATTACATTTGACAATCCATCTTTCCAAATTTCTAAAGCCGATTTTTCTTCGTCTTCTCCTTTCTTTTCTTCTACGATAGCTATTGCATCATAAAATACTTTAAACGCTACTGACTTCTTACCGCTCCACATTAAGTTGTTTACAAAACGTGTAACTAATTGATCATTAAATTTTGGATCCGGTAATAAGACTCTTTTTTTTGCTGCTCTTTTTCTCATGTCTTTACATTAAAAAAGTTACTAATTTACTTTTTTGGGCGTTTTGCACCGTACTTAGACCTACGTTGAGTTCTTCCCTCAACACCTGCTGTATCTAATGCTCCACGTACCACGTGATATTTAACACCTGGTAAATCTTTTACCCTTCCACCTCTAACTAATACTATCGAGTGCTCTTGTAAGTTGTGTCCTTCACCTGGAATGTATGCGTTTATCTCATTACCATTTGTCAATCTAACTCTGGCAACTTTACGCATTGCTGAATTAGGTTTCTTTGGTGTTGTAGTATAAACACGAGTACAAACTCCACGTCTTTGAGGACAAGACGACAAAGCAGCCGATTTACTCTTCTTAGTTATTTTGGTTCTTCCTTTACGAACTAATTGTTGAATAGTTGGCATACTAAATAATTACTGTTTTTCGTTTATAATTAAACATTATCTCTTTTTTAAGAGTCCGCAAATGTACAATTATTTTCTAATTATTCAAATATCAGCAAGTTATTTTTACTAATCATTTATTTATTAGCTGTTTTTTATCTAATTATTTTACTTTTGAAATCAATATTTTAGCATTTGAAACATAATTTTATTCTTTTCTTATTTTTATATACATTTTCATATTCTTTTTCTCAAGAAATAATACTAAGTGTTTCTTTTGAAAAAAGTAATAGTAAAAAACTTTTAAGTAATTTAAATTACTTAGAAAAACACAAAGACACTATATCTTTATACAAAGAGGTACATTTAATTTCTAATACACTAAAAAAAAGAGGCTACTTTACAAACACATTTAAAGTATCTAGGATAAATAAAAAAAAATATACCGCATTTTTCACTTTAAACAAAAAAATTGACAGTGCTGTATTAAGGATTGATGAATCCTTGAAGGAGTATCTACAAGTTAAAAAAGATTCTTTAATTATTCTTATTGAAAATTTAGAGTCAAAATTATCAGAGATCTCAAAAAAACTAGATGAAGATGGACAATCTTTTTCTAAAATTCAATTAAAAAATATTTCAATAGAAAATCAAAAAATGTTTGCTTTTTTAGAGGTTAAACAATCAAAAAAAAGAGAAATTAATAAAGTGTTGATTAAGGGTTATGATAATTTTCCGAAGTCATTTTTAAAAAATTATTTCAATTTAAATAAGCAGACTCTCTTTAATAAGAAAAAACTATTAGAGATTTCTTCAGCCACCAACAACCTTCAATTTGTTAAAGAAGTAAAAAAACCAGAAGTCTTATTTACTAAAGATTCCACATTAGTATATCTCTATCTTAAAAAGAACCAAAACAGTAGTTTTGATGGAATTGTAAATTTTGCTTCTAAAGAAAATGGTGATTTACTGTTTAACGGAAATATTAATTTAAAATTGAATAACACTTTAAATAAAGGCGAAAAATTCGAGCTTTTTTGGAATAGCATCGAACAAGAAAGTCAAGAATTTAAATTAGCTGTAGAAAATCCATATATATTTAATAGCAAAATAAGTCCGCATATATCATTTTCAATTTACAAACAAGATTCTACTTTTTTAAATACATCATTTAACTCTAAATTATTTTACAATTTAACAAACAAAACTAAACTTGCACTTACCTACTCTTCTGAATCATCAGAAAATTTAAATCAGGAGCTAACTAACAATATTGAGACCTTTAATAATTACTTTGTTGGATTTCAATTACAATATAGTATACCAAATTATGATTTCTTTTTTAACGACAAATTATTAATAGAAATTAATCCTAGTTTTGGACAAAGAAGAAATGACAGTAATAATTTAACACAGTTTAAAATAAAAAGCACTATTGCATACCTATGGAATATTAGTTTAAAAAGCAGCGTTTACATTAAAAACACACTTGGCTTTTTAAATTCTGACTCTTTTATAGATAATGAGCTCTTTAGAATTGGTGGAGCTAATAGCTTAAGAGGATTTAATGAGCAAAGTATTTTTTCTAATAATTTTACTTATTTTAATATAGAATATAGATTACTAACTTCTAACAAATCTTATTTATATACTATTACTGATATTGCAAATGTTGAAACAATTTTTAATAAAGATATTTTTACAGGACTTGGACTAGGTTATAAATTTAGAAGTAAAAACTCTGACATAAATATTGGTTTAGTATCTGGAGCTAATAGCACCAGTAATTTTAGTACAGAAAACACTAAATTAATTTTGCGTTGGGTGAACTATTTTTAAAGGCATTATATACACTCTTTTATTCAAAAGATTATTGATTTATTAAAAAAAATCTTAATTAAATTAAATAACCTTAAAAGCTAACAAGTAATACTGTTAAATAATTGTTTATTCTAGTTTTATTTAAGATTTTTGATGTGTTATAAACAAATATACTTCTATGAATAAAAAGCTCTATGGACTTTTAACACTTTTTATAATGTTAATTGCCCATGCATCAT